>JAHKLV010000071.1 GCA_020854925.1 Candidatus Methanofastidiosia archaeon
TGCCCTTGAAAAGCGCCTCATCGCCCTGCGTCGCCAGGAGACCGAGCTCGTTTCCCGCATAGGGCGCAAGCAGGAGTCGAAAGAGGTCTACGGGAAGAACGCGTCTGCCACCGACGCCGTTCTGCGGCTTAAGGATTCCGGGGAGATACCGGGCATCGTGGGCAAGTTTTCCGACCTCGGCACAACGCGCAAGGAGTACGCCGTGGCTTTGGAAGTGGCGGCCGGGTCCCG
Organism: Candidatus Methanofastidiosia archaeon; assembly: GCA_020854925.1. Taxonomy (GTDB): domain Archaea; phylum Methanobacteriota_B; class Thermococci; order Methanofastidiosales; family NM3; genus JAHKLV01. The sequence continues at coordinate 232 of JAHKLV010000071.1, forward strand.
CATGAAGGATATCGTTGTCGAGGATGGCGACGTCGCCCGTTCCTGTGTGGCTTATCTCAAGCGCCACAAGCTGGGGCGTGTAACCTTCATCCCCCTGGCAGACATCATGCCCACGTATACCCCCGACCGATTCAGGAGGAATCGTGCCTCCCCCGGCGCCGTGGATTTTGCCATTAATCTTGTATCCTTTAAAGAGGAATACCGAAAGGCCTTCGAGTTCGTGTTTTCGAACACGCTGGTCATAGAGTCCATCGAGACTTCAAAAGGCATGGACCGCCAGCGCATGGTGACACTGGACGGCGACCTCGTCGAGATGTCCGGCATCATCACCGGCGGGTACTGGCGTCCTCGGGCCTACCTCGAATCCTTCGAGACGGAGGAGGACGAGGAGGAGCGCACGCGCCTTGCCACGGAGATCGCGGGGTTCGAGTCGCAGCATGCGGGGCTCAAGGCTGCCTTGCAGGAGCTTCGCACGTCCATCGCCGATATCTCCACCGAGGAGACCCGCATCAAGGCCGAAAGTGCAGCAGCGAAGCGCAAGCACACCGAACTCACCCGCCAGAAAGAGGAGCTTGAAAAGCGCTTTGCCGGGCTTACGGCACAACGCGACCGTGATGTTGCCCTGCTCTCGGAGATGCGTGCGGCGCTTGTCTCGCAAAATGACGCCCTGGCGGCCATTCGTGAGGAGATGGCGGAGCTGGAGTCTGAAAAAGATGCCATCGACGCCAAGGTGGAGGAGTCCCGTCCCGAAGGCATAGAGCAGTCACAGCGGCTTGGCGAAGAGCTTGCCTCGCTCAGGGCTGAACGCCAGGAACGAGATGCCGCGTATCGCGACCTCTCTTCGAACATAACGGCGCTCACGTCGGACAACGAGCGCCTCGAGCGTGAAATCGCCTCCCTTACCGAGAAGAGTGCCACCCACTGGAAGAGCATCACCGCTATCCAGGAGGAGCTCGAGTCGGTCACCGAGGACCTGGAGGACAAGCGCGAGCGCGAGGCGGAGATGTCACGCGAGCTGCGCCAGGTCAAGGGCGAGCGTGACAGCCTGCGCTCATCGCTGGGTGCCCTCCGCTCCAGGAAGGAGAAGGCACGGTCGCGCCAGGCGGTGCTCGACTCGGACATCAAGGTCCTTGACGTCAAGGAGGCCACCCTCATGGAGCGCATACGGGAGCTTACCGCCGAGGCGGAGGCATACGAGCGGCCGCGTGAACTCCCTTCCGACCTCAAGGAGCTCAGATTCAGGATAACCAGCATGGAAAAGGAAAAGGACGCCCTTGAACCCATAAACATGCGCGCCATAGACGAGTTCGGTGAAGTGGAGACGCGCTACCTGGTCCTCACCTCGAAGCGTGACAAGCTGATGGAGGAAAAGACGTCAATCCTTTCCTTCATCGATGAGATTGAACAGAAAAAGAAGTCAATCTTCATGCAGGCCTTTGATGTGGTCAAGGAAAACTTTGCAGACATTTTTGGGCAGCTCTCGTCCGGAGGAGAGGGTGCGCTCGTGCTTGAGGATGGCGACGACCCGTTTTCCGGCGGCCTCTTCATCGAGGCACGCCCCGAGGGAAAGGAACTCAACAGGACGGAAAGCATGTCCGGCGGAGAAAAGGCGCTTACCGCCCTTGCCTTCGTCTTTGCCATACAGCAGTACAAGCCGGCGCCTTTTTACATCCTCGATGAGATTGACGCCCATCTTGACGACGACAACGTGAAGCGCGTTTCAGAGCTTATCAAGCGTTCGTCCTTGGCATCCCAGTTCATCTGCATCACGCACCGGGATGTCATGATGACCACTGCCGACAGGCTCTTTGGCACCTCGCTGAGCAAGGACAAGATCTCGAAGGTCTTTTCGGTCGAGCTCGAGACGGTACAGACCATCGAAGGCATCGAGCGGTACGGCTTGGCGGAAGGGGCGTAGGGCGAAATACTCCTGCATTGTTTGCTTCGTATGTTTCAAATGCTTTTTCTTCCACAACATTTTAATACCAATCTCTCGTCTATGATTCTGGAGGAAACGGTGCATGATTGAAGTTTCGGTATCAGACTCACGGGCGTTAAAGGCAATCCTGGAGTCGATATCCGAAATAGTCGATGAAGCCGCCTTCATCTTCGAAGAGCACGGATTCTGCATCGAGGGGGCTGATCCTTCCATCATCTCCAAGGTCGACGTTTCGCTTTCCGACGCCTTTTTTGAATCGTACCATGTGGACAGCGCCGTGGAGTTTGGCGTCGACATGACGTCCCTTGACAAGATTGCCAAGCGCATCCTGCCCCAGGACACGGTGACGCTCATCTCACGCGACAGGGAGAACATGCTTGAGGTCGTCTTAAACGGCGGCATCGAGCGAAAGTTTGACGCCGCCCTCATCGAGCTTAACAACAATCTTCCCAAGATCTCCCTCGATTTCCCCGCCACGATGGTCGTCGAGACGGAAGCCTTCCGGAACTGCGTGCGCGACCTTGCCGTTATCGGGGGGTCGGTGGTTTTTGACGTGTTTCCCGAACGGATTGTCATGACCTCGACAGGAGAGCTCGGCACGGCAACAGTCACCATCCAGCGGGATAATCCCGCCGTTCTCGACCTGAAGGTCGCGGCGCCCTGTTCGGCAAAGTACAACCTGTCCTATCTCATGTCATTTCTCAAGGCGGGGCAGATATCTGAGTGCATCACCATCAGCCTCGGTGACCGGGACTTCCCGCTCAAGCTCGAATTTTCCATGATGCATGGCAGCCTCGTGTTCTATCTGGCGCCCATGGAATACTAGAATACCGACGTCCTACCGCCGAACTTTCCGAAGAGCATGCGGGAGATGAGACCCTTAGAAGAGCGATTCATGATGTCTGCGTAGAGCCTATCCGTCTCCGTTTCGTCAAGATGGGGGTACCCCTCGACGATTCCCTCACAAAGCCGTATCTTCTCTGAGTGCGATGAGGGGAAGACAACGGTGTAGAGGTCTTTTCCCAGGGAACGGGCGTAGGAAAGGTCGTTCCAGACAAGGAAGGGGTAGGACTCGTAGACCGACATCCCCACGACAAGGTCAGCAGAGCGGAGGGCATCCCCCAACTCCCGCCTTCTTTTGCCACGATAGTCATACGGATTGATAATCTTCGATACCCCGAGCTCGCGCCGGCACAGGTCTATGCAAAACGCCTCGGTCGGCGTGTGGTAGGCAAGCGAGGGATGGCTGAAATAGGCGGTGCACGCGGCTCCGTTATCCGTAGACGGTGACATCTACCAGGTCCCCCTCGTTGATTCCCAGCTCTTTGCGCAGGTAGAGCGGAGCGATAATTTCGATGATGTTGCTCTGGTGGTGCGTACGGTACGGGATGATGACGGCACCGTCTATCTTGTTGCCGATGTTGGCACGAAAGGCCTTGACGGCTCCAAAGGTCCTCGCCTCGGTGGTGAATCCCTCTATCTTGGTGAAGAGAAATCGCTGCACCGCAGACTGGAACCTCGCGAGGCTCTGTTCGTCAAGCCTGATGTTCATGGTGCCGGGGTAGGGGCTGAATCCCATTTTGCTTATTATCTGATTCCGGTACCCCGGATTTGAGATGTAGTATTTTCCTTCGCCCATGCCCGACAGGAGTCGCCCGCGAAGGGTTATCTCCCTGTGCTCTTCGCTGAAAAGGTCGTAGAGGGCGTGGAAGAGTTCCTTGAGGCGCTCAATACCTGCGGGCGTGATGTGGACCTGCTGGCGCCTCGACGTCCCGCTTCGTACGATATACCCTTCCGCTTCAAGCTGTTGCAACCGCCTGTTGGCCGTCTGTTGGGATGTCTCCAGGTCTTGTGCAAGCTCTGTAGACGTAAGGTAGATGTCATCCTTTATGGCCCCGCGCCGCGCGAGAGGGATGAGGCTTGCAAGCATCTCGATGTCCATTTCCACGCACTTCCTCGTATATACCGGTTTCGTATTGCCTATTTATGGTTTTTGGGACACGGCCGATTGGTGCGAGCATGGTACAACAAGGTTTATAAATCCCGGCAATTGTTGTTGTACGGGGATGAGCTCGTGAGCGAGAAACCATTTGATTTGATTCATAACAGCCTTGAAAAAGAAGTCAAGGTCTACCTGCGCGACGGCCGGCTCTTTGTCGGCATCATGAGCGGGTATGACAAGGACCTCAACATTGCCCTTTCTGATGTGTCTGTCACCGAGGATGGAAAGACGAAGGAGTACGACCAGATTGTCATCAGGCGCAATAATATCCTGAGCATTGGCAACGACGAGGGCATTCTCTGGGAGGAGTGAAGCATGCGCGCCCTGACCTACAAGGGGGAGCAGGTCTATCCTACCAAGATTGTATGCCTTATCATCAACTACCATGCACATGGTGCCGAGCTCAAGCATGCCCTCACGGACATGCCGCTCTGGTTCCTCAAGCCTCCGCAGTCAATCATTGGTGAAGGGGAGAATATCGTACTTCCCCCCCTGTCCGAAACCGTCCACCACGAGGTTGAGCTCGCGGTTGTCATGGGCACGGGAGGGTCCAATATCCCTGAAGAGGAGGCGCTTTCCCACGTGCTCGGGTACACTGTCCTTCTTGACATCACTGCCCGCGACCTTCAGGACCGCTACATCCGCGAGGGGCGCCCTTGGTCCATAGCGAAGGGATTTGACACCTTCTGCCCCATGAAGCTTGACATCGTCCCGCGTGAGGCGGTGCCAGACCCTGATAATCTCGCTATCGAGCTTTCGGTCAACGGCACGGTGCGCCAGTCTTCATCGACAAAGAA
>JAHKLV010000204.1 GCA_020854925.1 Candidatus Methanofastidiosia archaeon
ATCCATTATCGCCACCAACCTCATCTTCGAGGAATTCGGTGGACAGTCGCTCGAGACGGTGCTCATCTCGGGGCCTGTCACATCTCTTGACAGCCTCTATGCACTGGAATCGCTCAAGAAAGCCATCCTCGCCGACCCCGCCCTGGAAGGATTTGTCATTTCGGTCTCGTACTATTACGACATGTATGCCTCTGCCGGGCTCGTTCCCCGTCAAGTGGGGCCACAGGCACAGGCGACCCTCATCCAGGTGCTTGCCGCCGATGCGGCATCGGAATCCCCTCGCGTGGTGGGAAGGGCCGTCACGGCCGACGGCCAGTACGCACTCATGAGTGTCAGGGTGTCAAGCGATCTTTCGGAAGCAGAAGCGGTGGAGCCGGTCCGTCGGTTGCAGGAGCTCGTGAACGGCCTGGGTGCCGATTCATCGGGGCTCGAGGCATGGGTAACGGGCGACTACTCCATGATGCTTGACAACATGGAGACCATCAACAAGGACAACGCCATCCTCATGCCGCTGGCCGCCATCTTCATCATCGCCGTGCTTGCCCTCATCTTTCGGAGGATAACGGACGTCGTGTTCCCTTTCCTCACCATAGCCGTGGCACTCGTGTGGGTTCTCGGCATCATGGGGCATGTGGGCATCGCCTTCACGGCCATGCTCGTTGCCCTTGCCCCCCTCCTGCTCGGCATCACCATCGACTACGCCATCCATATCATCTTCCGCTACAACGAGGAGCGTGCAAAAGGGGAGTCTGTTGAAGTTGCCACGCGCATGTGCTTAAGGCACACGGGGACGGCGGTGTTCCTCTCGGCAGGTACCACCGTGTTTGGATTCCTCTCCTTCGGCATCTCCGAACTGCCCCCCATGCGTGACTTCGGCATCCTCGCCGTCATAGGCATCGTGGCGTCCTTTATCCTTGTCGTGACGCTCATGCCCGCGCTGACGGTACTACGCGATCGCCGCTCAACGAAGGTGATAGCACCACAAAAAACGGGAAAGGACGCCTCTCTTGTGGGCAAGGCGCTCGCTCGCGTCGTCACGGTCACCCTGCACCACCGGCGGCCGGTCCTGGGCATCGTCGCCCTCATATCCCTGTGCTCCCTCGTTGCGCTGCCCCAGGTTGAGACCACCATTAACTGGGAGGACATGATGCCAGACAACCTCCCCTCCATGGAGACGGCCGAGCGCATTGGTGAGATTTTCGGCACCGCGTCAGGCGGGGGAAACCTGCTCATATCGGTGGAAGGCGACCTCTTTGACCCCGCCACCATCGGAAAGGTCTTGGCGCTCGAGACAGAACTTCGTGCCATCACAGGAGTAAACGCCGAAGGCACTCCCCTCATAGCCAGTCCCTACGCCGTGCAGTCGTATGCCGATGTCCTCATACAGGCAAACAACGGGAATGTGCCGTCCTCCCGGCTCCAGATAGCCACCCTCGTGGAGATGTTGCTTGGGTCACCGGACTCGGCCCAGCTCCTGGCCTCGACCGTCGTGCTCGACCCTTCGTCGGCGTACTACCAGACGCTTGGACTCATCTCCATCCAGGCAAACGCGCTAAGCGAGGGCGACATCGATTATATCGTCACCGCAGTACGCGACGTGGTGGCTGGACAGGAGGGTTCCGGCATCGACTACCGTGTGGCAGGTGGCTTTGCCATCGTCTCTGACATCTTCGGCGGCCTTACGTCAACGCAGGCACGCACCACGGTGCTGGCGCTCCTCCTCTGTTTTGCCGTGGTGGCGCTCCTCCAGCGTTCGGCCTTCTACGGTGCGCTGGCGCTCCTTCCCGTGGCCCTCACCATCCTGTGGGAGTTCCTTGTGCTCTGGGCGCTGGGATGGGCGTTTGACCTCTTCACGGTGATGATATCGGCACTCATTGTGGGCATCGGCATCGATTTTGCCGTCCACATCGTCCACCGCTTCAGGGAAGAGGCAGAACGTGGCGTCTCCACGGAGGAGGCACTCACCTCCGTTATCATGAACGTGGGAAAGGCGCTCCTCTCCACGACGGTCACCACGGCGGGGGCCTTTGCCATCATCGGCCTTTCCATCATGCCCATGATGGCGCGGTTCGGGATACTGACGGCGACGACCATCACGTTCTCCTTTGTCATTGCCCTCTTTGTCCTGCCGCCCATCCTTGCATGGAGCCACGAGCGTTCGGCAAAGGCATAACCATTATATGGTTCCTTTGCCTTCTTTTTTTATGGTGGGCTCTCTGCCGAGCACGGGCAACATCCGTGCCCGGATTCTTTTTACCTACGGTTGTTACCTAGTCATCGTCCTAACGCTTTGGGCGTACGTTCGCATCAATCCCGTCTATCTTGTTCCAGTCTTGGCCGTGCTCGCGGCAACAGGGTATTATTCATACCGCATGAACGTGCGGCTTCTGAGAACGCATCCCGCGTTCGACGCCACGGGTGTGGCAGGAAGGAAAGGTATTGCACTCACTGACCTAACGCCTGAAGGGCTTGTCAGGGTGCGGGGAGAGGTCTGGAAGGCGAGAAGCACGGTCCCGCTTCAAAAGGGGGAGCACGTGAAGGTGCTGTCACCGCCCGAGGGGCTTGTCCTTTCCGTCGGGCCCGATGGCGTCGATGAGCAGCCCGACACCCCGTGAAAGCATCGCCGGGGAAAACGGCTTGTTGCGCTCAAGGACATATACGGGCGCCTGAGAATGGGAAAGCACCTCACGTACGTACCGCTCTTCGACACGGTCAAGAGCCGCATGGTCTGCTCCTGAAGGGCGTTCTCCCAGGAACAGGTGCTGGTCGGCCATACCGTCATTGATGTGCACATGGTGGATGGGTGCCGTTGCGGCACGAGCGAGTTCATGCCCATCGACATCCGTACGGCCGACAAGATAGTGGCCATAGTCAAAGCAGAAGCCGTACGGCCCGTCGAGGGACTCGATAAGCGAAAGTACGTGTGCTATCTCCCCATAATAGGGGGAGCCACTGCTGTTGCAATTCTCGATGCCGAGAAGGATGCCAGCCCGCTCGAGCTCTGAAGCCATATCGGAAGAGAAGTAGCGTGCCGTCTCCTGCGGGTCCTCCCGGGGGCCGTTGGGAAGGTGAAGCACCATGAAGGGTGCGCCTATGGCGGCTGCCGAACGTATCCTTTTTCTCATAAAGCGGCCAAACGCCTCGGGTGATGACGAGGCACGGCCATACCCAAGCCGCGCGATGCGGGTCATGACCCCCGACGGGTGATATGCCCCGGGGACAACGAGGTCGGGGATATGGACAATGTAGCAGAGGCCCAGCTTTTCTCGGAGGGCGACAAGGCGCTTTTGGAGCGACGCGTTTTGAAGTGCACGGTCGCTTTCGACACCGAACTGGATACCGGGTACAAAAGCCTCACCGAAAGAAAGGGAGACGCGGGCAATGTGCCGGGCAAGGGATGTCACGACGCGGCCCGTTGTGGGCGCAGGCCACCCGATGGATGCCGCCATGCGGGGATGATAATAGTAGTAGGGGCTGTTGTTAAGCGCGATACACGGGCTCATCACACCCTCTTGGTGTGCAGAACTCTTAAATGTCCCTATTGTTCAAGGGCTGCGAGTTCCTGGACGATGACATCGATGGGATTTTCCATGCGCTTGAGCCGTTCTGCCACGTGATGCCCGTACGCACGATTGCCGTGGAGCCGCTCGATGATGCCCACGATCTCCTCTGCATCGCAGGAGTGGCTCTTGATGCCCTCGTGGACCATGTAATCGGTGACGGCCAGAAGCTGCTGAGGATAGGTGGATATGGCGGGCTTTGCCATGGCAACGCCCTCCCGATTCATGGACCCCCCCGCGCTGATGACAACATCAGCGTAGTGCATGAGCGAGAGCGCATCGATGCAGGCAGATGGCACGATGGCGCCGTCGCGCCTGAAGAGCGCCTCCTGAAGCGGGGTGCGGGGTATACCCACGCACTGGAAATCGGAGAGACGTTCGAGAAGCGGGGAAACAATTGATACCGAAGGGTCCCCCTGATAATAGTTTGCCATGACCGGTTCGGGGCGCATCACGGCTATGGGCCGGTCGGGATCGAGACCGAGATCGTCAAGCACGTGGGGAGAGGGGATAAAGTCCTCGATGTGTGCAAGCTCGCAAAACCCCTCGAAGTGGCGTATCTGGCCCGGGTCTACGCCAAAGCGGGTGATAAGCGGAGCATCGATTGCCCGGGGGGCTATCACTTTGGTAGAAAGGGGGAGCATGAGCTTATTTTGTGCAATGGCGTGCTCGTTGTCAAGGACGCACAGGGAGGGGATACCGAGGCCGTACGACACCCGCGGCGCCTCCACGGAGTGCTTGTACAGCGCCACATCGGGGACAAAGGATGAAACGGTGTCCGTAAGGCCGAGAACTCGGCGCGATGATGCCCGCAGCTTTTCATCCTTCTGGGAGCCACCATGCTCGCCAACGAGGGTATACGGTATGCACGATCCATCTAGGAGCGCTTCCAAGGCGCCGAACCGCCTGCCGGTGACAAGGACGTCGTGGCCTTCACGGACGAGCCTGCGATACACGTTTTTGAAGAAGTGCACCTGCGGGGCATTGGAAACATCTATCCATATTCTCATGCATACACCATTGATAAGCAATACTGTGCAAGTGTTACCTGTACTTCCTGCCTTCCGTTTCTATATTAACTTATCGGCCTTAATCGTTAATAGAGGATACTATCTACCTTGCAATAAATCCTTTAATAGTAATATTATGTACTATAATGCGTCAGAACAATTCCAATACAGATATTTGTATATATTATTCAATTATAAACTATAATAATAAATTAAATTAAAATATATACAATAATTGATAGTATTTATCTCTGCTCCTACCTACCGGATTACGACAATCACCACAAACATCACTGCGGAGAACAACCCCCACGGAACATACGAACTCCGAACCGAGAATCCCTGCCTCTTTCGTGTGTCCCAAAAGGGACAAGGATTATATACATCGGCCGGTTAAGGAATATGGTCATACTAGACCGCCATACGGGGAGTGGAATACATGGCAGACACCAACGGTAA
>JAHKLV010000008.1 GCA_020854925.1 Candidatus Methanofastidiosia archaeon
GGATAAACTGCAACGGGGACAACAACATGCCCGACGGCGAGGTCTTCACCGGACCGGTGGAGGACTCGGCGCAAGGCACCATCAGGTTCACCTACCCCGGCATCCACGACGGGAGGGAGATAGAGGACATCACGCTCACCTTCAAAGAAGGAAGGGTCGTGTCCGCCTCTGCGGCCAAGGGCGGCGACCTCCTGGAAAAGACACTTGAAACAGACGACGGGTCGCGTGGCATCGGGGAGATAGCCATCGGTACCAATTATGGCATACAGACCTTCACGAAGAACATGCTCTTTGACGAGAAAATGGGGGGCACCATGCACCTGGCGCTGGGCGCGGGTTATCCGGAAAGCGGTTCGAAGGCCGTCTCCTCCCTCCACTGGGACATGCTCAAGGAGATGCGCGACGGCGGGAAGGTCTACGCCGACGGCGAGCTCTTTTATGAGAACGGGCTCTTTGTCATCTGAGGCGGTACCATGCCAGAACCGTATCTTCGCTCGCTCGCACGCCTGCTTGTCAGGTACTCGCTCAACCTCAGGGAGGGGGAGCGGGTCTTTCTCGAAGGGCCGACATACGCCGAGGACCTGCTCATTGAGCTCTACAAGGAGGCTCTGGACGCAGGGGCGTTCCCCACGTTTGCTCTCTGGCCCCGCGGCCAGGCATATGCCTTTTACACCCATGCCAAGGACATACACCTCGACCGAAACGACGATGTCGACTTCCGGCACATAGAGATGGCCGATGCCTTTGCCGTGGTCTTCACACAGGAAAACGCCCGGGAGCTCTCGTCCATCCCGCCGGAGCTGATGGCCCGCAAATCCCGGGCGTCAAAGCCGAACAGCGACCTCTTCTCCGCACGGGAGGAGGCCGGGACACTGCGGTGGGTGGGCGGACCCTACCCCACGGCAACAATGGCCCAGGAAGCGGGAATGGCGCTCGAGGAGTACGTTGCCTTTGTCGTATCCTCGTGCTACCTCGACAAGGTGGACCCTGTTGCCGAATGGAAGCGCATCTCGACAGAGCAGGAGCGCCTCTGCCGCTGGCTCTCGAAGAGGAGCGAGTTCCGATTCGTGGGGCCCGGCACCGACCTGTCGATGTCGTGCGCCGGCAGGACGTGGGTCAACTGCGACGGACACATCAACATGCCCGATGGCGAGGTCTTCACCGGGCCGGTGGAGGACTCGGCGCAAGGCACCATCACCTTTACGTATCCCGCGCTCTACCGCGGAAAGGAGGCAGATGGCATCAGGCTCACCTTCAAGGACGGCGAGGTCACCGACTATGACGCGTCAAAGGGGAGGGACTTCCTCGGCGCCATGATCGGTACCGACGAAGGGTCGCGGCGCATCGGTGAGATCGCATTTGGCACCAACTACGGGATAACACGATTCACCAGGGAGATGCTCTTTGACGAAAAGATCGGCGGTACCATGCACCTGGCGCTTGGTGATGGCATCGTCCAGTCCAAGTCGCAGAATCGGTCCACCATCCACTGGGACATGCTCAAGGAGATGCGCGATGGCGGGAAGGCGTATGCCGACGGCGAGCTCTTTTATGAGAACGGAGTCTTTGTCATCTGAGGCGGTACCATGAACGACACGAACATAACGTCCCTTGCACAGCTGCTCGTGCGCTACTCGCTGGACATACAAAAAGGCGAGACGGTGGCCATCCGCGGGCCCACATACAGCGAACCGCTCGTGCGCGAGCTCTACGCCGCCATCCTGGAGGCGGGGGGCATACCCTCGCTCAGGCTCGCCTTTTCCGGGCAGCCCTACACCTTCTATTCGCGTGCCCAGGACCACCACCTCGATGCCTGCAATGAAGCTGACTACCGGGATATGGCATTTTTTGATGCCTATATGGCCATACGGACATACGATAACGCCAGGGAGCTCTCCGGCATAGACCCCCAGCTCCAGGCCCGCGCCTCGCGCGCCCAGCGGCGCATCAGCGACCTTCAGTCACAACGGGAGGAAGCAGGGGCCTTCCGCTGGTCGCTTGCACCGTTTCCCACCGCTTCCATGGCCCAGGAGGCGGGCATGGCGCTCGAGGAGTACGAGTCCTTTGTCTACCGCGCCTGCCACCTGGACAAGGAGGACCCTGTTGCCGAATGGAAGCGCATCTCGGCCGAGCAGGAGCGCCTCTGCCGCTGGCTCTCGAAAAGGGACGAGTTCCGATTCGTGGGGCCCGGCACCGACCTGTCGATGTCGTGCGCCGGCAGGACGTGGATAAACTGTGACGGGCACAAGAACATGCCCGATGGCGAGGTCTTCACCGGCCCGGTGGAGGACTCGGCGCAAGGCACCATCACCTTCACGTATCCGGCGCTCTACCGCGGAACGGAAGTCTCGGGCATCAGGCTCACCTTCAAAGACGGTGTGGTCGCCGATTTTGACGCGTCCAAGGGGAGAGACTTCCTCGGCGCCATGATCGGCACCGACGAGGGATCGCGGCGCATCGGGGAGATAGCTATCGGGACCAACTACGGGATAACACGATTCACCCGGCTCATCCTCTTCGATGAGAAGATTGGCGGCACCATGCACCTGGCGCTTGGCGATGGCATCACCGGCTCCGGTTCACGGAACAGGTCCGCCATCCACTGGGACATGCTCAAGGAGATGCGCGACGGTGGAAAGATCTACGCCGACGGCGAGCTCTTCTACGAAAACGGAACAGTTTTAATATGAGCGTGTGCAAGATGAACCATGGCATCCCTTGAGGCACTTACCACAAGTTTTGCCCTCATCTTCCTCGCCGAGATGGGGGACAAGACCCAGGTGGTGCTCTTTTCCCTTTCCGCACGCGCCCATGCGCGGCTCCCCATCCTCGCCGGGGCGTGCCTGGGATTCGTCGTGGTGGACGGCCTGGCCATTCTCTTCGGCACGGCCATCGCATCCCTCGTGGACGGGCGGACGCTTGCCGCCGCATCGGGGGCGCTCTTCATCGGGATTGGCATCCTTTTCCTGCGTTCACAAGAGCCCCATGAGGAGGGCGTTTCCCCCGTTAAGCGCCATTCATCCCTGTTCGCTGGCACGGCCCTCCTTATCACCGCCATGGAGGTTGGGGACAAGTCCCAGATTCTGTCCCTCGCGCTGGCAGCGCGATTTAACAACGTGGCGCTTGTTTTTGCCGGGGTGTTGGGCGCCCTTGCCACCCTCTCCATCATGGCCGTCGTGGCCGGCAGCCGCATAGCCGGCCGGGTTTCCGAGCATGCGATCAAACGCTTTTCCGGCGCCATTTTCGTGGCAATCGGCATCATCACCCTGGCAGGTGCGGTGTGATGGACATCGTGCGAGTCGTCCCGCCTGGTGCCATCGCCCTGCCTGACGAGGTGGACGGCACCCCGCGACCTGTGCCAGGGACACCGGTCCTTGTGGAGAGTACGAGGGGTGTGCTGACCTGCACCGTCCTCTCACATGAAGGCATAGCCCGTGGGATGGCACGCGAACTGCGGGGCGTGAGGCGCGAGGCGGCGGAGCGTGAGGCGCGGGAGGCGGTGGCAGCCCATGAATAATGCCGTGGTACTTGACCCAGATGTCGTTGCCGGGTGCATCGCATCACCCCAACGCCACCATACGGACATCGTGGCACTCCTGGACCTGTGCGCAAGCGAACGGGCGGCGCTTCTCGGGACGACATGGTGGATGGCCTATCTTGGCGAGCTCATGGTCTCGGTGCGCCTCGCCTTTGCGCAAAAGGACCTCAGATTCACCCGCCGGCTCATCACGGACCGGCTGCCCGTCCACACCCTCTTTTTCCTCGAGCGCCTCCAGGAGGAGACCACGGTCAGGAAGGCGGACCTGCGTGCAGCCGATGTGGCGGGGCATGACGCCCTGTCGGCGGGCCAGATGGCGCTTGCCCGACAGGAAGATGCGCTCTACGTGAGCCGCGACCCCGTGCCTGAAGGGGTGCGCGCCTGCACGCCGGAGAGGCTTGCCGCTATCCTTCAAGAGAGCGGATGAGAGCACGCGCTCGCTCTGCCACCGCACCCTTGCCCACGGCTGAGGCGATGCGCTCCACGGCCTCAAGACCATGGATGGCCTCGTCGATATAGGAAAAGACGTCGCCCGCATACAGGAGCAGGTCGTACTCCCTGGCAAAGTGGTTCGCGATGGCGGCGGGGGAAAGGCCTGCCCCGCGGAGGTCGAGCAAAAGGCGGGCGATCTCCTGGGCGGGATGCTCGCAAAACGGGTCCCCGCACTGGCAGGAGAAAAAGGCGAGCATGATCTTGAGAAGGCTATCGCGTGCCTGTACGGGAAGGCCGGCAACGGCCCCGGCACCCTCGAGCTTTTCCAGCACCTCGCCGGAAAAGAGGCGGTAGGACCCCGTCCCGAGCATGGAGTGCAGGCCGCGCGAGAGGTACACGCCCTCAAAGGGATGGAGCATGACGACGATGTCAAGCGGGTCCTTCCTAAGCGACGAGCGGATGCGCATGGCGTCCCTCACCGAAAGGAACGAGGTGGCAACGGCCAACCCGAGACGGGTGGCCTCACCGTGGCGCACCATACCCGCCTGCTCGAGAACAGGCACCTTTTCCAGCGGAAGCGGCCACAGCGCGTGTTCGTTGAAGGCGGAGAGCGGCCGGTGACCGGTGGTGATACACGCAAGGAGCTCCTCAAGCTCCTGGTCCTCGGTAAGGGCGACGTCCACGTCCTCCACCGCGCCTTCGAGAAGGAAGAACGCCACCTTGTCCTCGGTGTCTCCCTGTAGGGTCCGCAGCGGATCGACAAGAAGGAAGACCTTGCCTGTCTCGTGGTATCCCGGCCTGCCCGCCCTGCCAAGCATCTGGTGGAACTCACCCACGGAGAGCTGCTCGATGCCCATGGACAGAGACTCGAGCACCACGGCGGATGAGGGGAAATCGACGCCGGCGGCAAGGGCGGCGGTGGTGACCACACACTGGAGGTCCTGGCGCCAGTAGGCCTTCTCTATCTTGCGGCGCTCGGCATAGGACAGGCCGGAATGGTACGCCGCCGCACGCAGGCCCCCCTCGGAGAGATAGCCTGCAAGCTGGCTGCACTTGAGGCGGGAATTGGTGAAAACCATGGTCTGGCCACGATACCCGGAGGACGAGACTGTTTTCCACTCACGCTCGACCAGGCGCTTGATGACCTCCTGCTTGCGGGCATCCTGCTTGAAAAGGAGATGTCTCTCGAGGGGGATGGGCCGTTTGTCGTAGATGACCGGCACCATGCCAAGGTCGCTGGCAAGCTCGATGGTGTTTCCTATGGTGGCCGAAAGGCCGATGACCTGGGCTGACGGGTGCAGCGTCTGCAGCCGGGCGATGAGTCCGGCCAACCGATAGCCCCTCTCGGGGTCTGAAAGCATGTGCACCTCGTCGATGACGACACAGCCGATGTCCCCCATGGACGCGCCGGAACGGAGGATGACATCAAGCGCCTCGTAGGTGGCAACGACGACATCGGCATGGTAATCCGTGTCCGTTATCACCAGGTCTCCGGGGGACTTTATGCGGGACATGCCCACCCGGATAGCGACGCTATGGCGCTTGGCAAACTTTTTCTTGAAGTCCTCGTACTTCTGGTTGGCCAGGGCCACCAGGGGGGTAAGGTACATGAATCGCTTGCCGCGCCCGAGGGCCATGACCCCCGCCATCTCGGCCACGAGCGTCTTCCCTGATGCCGTGGCGCTTGCCACAAGGAGCGAAGAGCCGGAGAGAAGGCCGGCGTCGATGGCCATGGTCTGCACAGGGAGAAATGAGGATATCTGTGCCCGGTGAAGATACCCATACACGTCGGAAGGAAGTGCCAGGGAGCCAATGGGCGTCTTGCGTGCCTTGGCATCTGCGGGGACGCGGTCGATGAGGGAAAGGGAGGGGTCGCGGACCGGGTCGGCCGCAGGGTCGAACATCTTGAGCACCCGGTCAACATCGCGCACGCGCCTCAGGACGTCGAGGACCTTGGGAGAAAAGGCGATGTTGCGAAACCGCATCTCCTGCTCAATCTCCTTTTTAGCACACACGAGGCATATCTTTTCCCCGTGATAGAGGAGGAACCTGCTCGTCGTGCCGGTCATGTACCCATCGATAGCACAATAGCGGCACAGGTCGATAAGGTAGACCTTGGCGCCAAGGGAGCGGAAAAACGGAACAAGGATGCCATGGAGCGCCGCCGTTTCGGCGTCCTTGGAAAGGTAGACGATGTTTGTCCGGATAAGGTCGTTGGCTGCCTTCGGTTGGAGATACTCCTCATCGGTCCTGAATCGCGCGATGCGCAGCTTGCCCCCCTCATCCTGCAGGTCGAGGTAGTGCACGGCAGGGCGGACCCTGGCAACCTTCTTCACGCCTTTGATGAGATTGAGTTCGAAAGAGAGCGATTTGCCCCTTATTTTCCGTACGATGAGCATAAAACCAAGAAGTATAAATAGCTGGAGCTAAAAAAGGTATGGGAGATTGCATGACCGCTCTTTTCGACGCGCTGGCGGAGGCGCTGGGCGGGGACAGGGTGTCTGAGCGGCCCGTTGACCGCTACCCGTACAGTCGCGACTGGTCCCCCATGCCGCACGATACCGACTACCTGCCCGACGTTGTATGCGTACCGAAGACACACGAAGACGTGGTGGCCATCATGCGCATCGCCGATGCCTTCGGCGTTCCCGTGGTCCCTTGGGGAGGGGGAACAGGCATGGGTGGCGACAACCTCGCCACGAGGGGAGGCATCGTGGTGGCCACCCGCGGGCTCTCAGAGATACGCGAGATAGACACGGACAACTACACGGCCACCGTCGAGGCGGGTGCCACCATCCAACAGATTGTCGAGGCGCTCGCGCCACACGGGCTGTGGTTCCCCCACGACCCAGAATCCAAACCAGCCTCCACCATCGGCGCCGCCATAGCCTGTGACAACGACGGGACATTCGGCATCAAGTACGGCGGCATGGTTGATTACCTTCTCGAGGCCACCATCGTCGTTCCCGGCGGGATGACCTACCGCCTGGGCCATCGGAAGGCAGCCTGCACCTCCTCCGGCTACAAGCTCCACTGGGCGCTCATCGGCTCTGAAGGGACGCTCGGCATCATCACCTCCGTCACGATACGCGTCTTTCCCCTCCCTGCCGCACGGGGCATCCGCCTCTTTGTGGCACCCTCGGTGGGGGACGCCATGGCGGGGATCATGGCACTGCACAAAGCGGGGGTCTGGGCAGAGTCCGCCCACATCAACGACAGCCACCGCCTCGACTACTACACCCGCGCCTACCGTGAGAAGACGGGAAAGGCTGCTGACATCCCCGAGGGATACCGGGCACTCCTCGCCCTCAGCTTTGCCGGCGACGGGGACGTCGTGGCATTTGCAGCCGACAAGGCTGCTAAGGTCCTTGGGGGATGTGGCATCGTTCCGTTTGCAGAGGAGGAGATAGCAGCCGCCTGGTGGGCGTCTAAGCACACCCTTTCCTGGGACAAGAACAAGTGGTCATCCTCCCAGAAGAAGCGCAAGTTCGGGGCGGCAGACGTTGCCGTGCCGCTGGGACGCCTCGAAGCGATGCATGGCACCTTCCTCTCGCTGGCCGAGCGCCACGGTCTTCCGGTGGTGGGAATGGCCGTCTACCACGCACGCCCTCATCCCTCGCCCTCACTCAGCTGCGCCGTGTCCGTCGAC
>JAHKLV010000136.1 GCA_020854925.1 Candidatus Methanofastidiosia archaeon
CCCTCCAGCATGGCATCGACGTGCAGCGCCGTGCAGCAGTCCTCCGCGATGTCGGCAAGGACCGTTCCGGGAAGGACGTTGCCGCGCACCTTGAGAATGGTGGGTATGGACCGCTCCACCGAAAGCGCCTCGAGAATCTCGCGGATACGCTCCGGCCGGGAAAGGAGCGCCTGCCCCGCGCCGACCTGCAGCATCTCCGGCTGACGGCAGTGGGCATCGATCTCCACGATGCCGCCGCACTCGTCCACACGCTCGGCTGCTTCCACGTATCCCTCAAGCGTCGCCGAACGGATGTTCACGGCCACACGTGCCCCGCATCCGTCAAGGACGTCCAAGGCATCCCGTATAAACGCGCCACAATCGTCAAAAAGAAACTCGCTCCTGCCCCTGCGCGCCATGGCGGCGCTCTGTTCCTGCGTAGCAGCGTCGACGCTGATGCCGCCGACGGTGACCATGCCAACACCGAAGTCAGCAACGGTCTTGCAAAACATGCCAGTGTTCCGGCCTGCATAGGCAGCCAGAACGGACGGGTGACGCAGGTGCATGAGATTACCCCAGGATGTCCCTGATATACTCCCCAAGGCGGTTCTGTGTATATAAATCTTTCATGCCGATATCCGTAACGTGGACCACAAATCCGCGTCCCTCGAGCTCCCGCGCCCGGTCGGCGTCGGCCCGGTCGATGACCAGTTCATCGGCGATGCCCGCATAGCGGTCCGCAAGCCCCCCGACATCGGGCGCGAGGCCGATGCCGCGCATGAGGGCGTCGGCGGGCCCGCTAAAGGCTCCAGGGCCACGGAAGGGGCTTACCGCGATGACCCGCCGCCCCTCCAGGCGCGAGCGGATGCCGGGAACAGAAAGGATGGGCCCAAGCGACGTAACGGGATTCGAGGGGCCGAGTATGACGGCGCGTGCCCGCTCAAGCGCCCGCGACACCGCGGCGCACGGCACGGCGTCGGCGCATCCCCGGTACGCCACGCCCGTAACGGCGGGCCGCGCCCGGTCCCTGACCCAGTACTCATGAAACGACAGCTCCCCCTGTTCCGTATGGATGCGGGTGGTGACGGGGTCGTCCGACATGGGCGCCACCGGCACCGCCACACCGAGGCGTTCGCACAGCTCCGCGGTCACGACGGAGAGCGGCGCACCCTGGCCCAGGCGCACGGTGCGGTACAGCTTTGTCGCGCGGTCGCGGTCCCCCATGCGCAGGAGCTCGCGGTACCCCAGGCGCACCATGGCCTCGTGGGTGACAAAGCTGTCCCCCTCGATACCGTACCAGCGCTCACGGTCGATGATGCCCGCGCAGGCGTAGAGCACGGAGTCGATGTCTGGAGACAGGTACGTCCCGCTCACCCACGTGTCCTCGCCGGTGTTGACGACGACAAAGAGGTCTTCGGGGGAAAGGCACGAGCAGAGCCCCTGAAGAAGCTTGGGCGTCCCCGTGCCGCCGGAAAGCACCGCGTACATGGTCCCGGAAAAGCCGGACAGGCATAAATATGTTGTCATAGGATGACCGAGACGGCGCCGCAACACTTATTAAGCGGATGCAATGAGCGTAAGGCATGAACGACATCGTCGTCTGCCCGAAATGCGGCTTCAGATTCTCGCGCTCCTACTCGCGCATCACCATGTGCAACGGGTGCCCGCACTCCATCGGCCACTGCGCCAACGTGAAGTGCCCCCGGTGCGAGCACGAGTTCTCCCCCTTCGACCGGCAGCATCCCCCCTTCAAGGAGTAGGCACACCATGGGCACCATCATCGCCTCAGGGACCTTTGACCATCTCCACGACGGGCACCGGCGCTTCCTCGGGGCGGCCGCGGCGTACGGCCGCGTGCTTGTCGGCCTCAGCGACGGCCCGCTCCTGGCGGCAAAAAGCTGCGCCGCCTATCTCCAACCCTACGAGGAGCGAAGGCATGCCATCGTCTCGTTCTTCGAGGACGAGGGTCTGCGCGAGGGGTGCGACTTCGAGATACGAAGGATCACCACGCCTCTCGGGTTTGCGTGCGAGGAGCGGGACGCCGACGCCATCCTCGTCACCGAGGAAAACGACGCCACCGCATGCGAGATAAACGACGAGCGCAAGCGGCGCGGCCTTTCTCCCCTCTTTGTCCTCTCCTGCCGGCTTGTCAGGGACGGCGAGGGGAAGGTTTCGTCGTCGAGGGTCCGGTCCCGTCTCGCTTCCGAAACAGGGCCATGAACATGCCAGATGTGTCTGACTCGTGGGGATGCACTCTTCCCGCCAGCGCCACCTTCTCGGAAAGCCGCATGCCCAGCGGGCGCGTGAATCCCGGGGCGATGGTGACAAAGGAGGGTGCCAGGGGCACGATCTCCACGGGGAGTGACTCCAGCGCCCAGTGGGCGACACACTCGTTTTCCTCCGGTTCGAGCGAGCAGGTGGCATAGAGGACGCGGCCCCCGGGCCGCAGGGCGCGCACTGCCGCCGCAAGAAGCCCCTTTTGGACACCCTGCATGAACACGACGTCCTCGAAGGTGCGCGAAGCCTTTCTCGTCGGGTCCTTGCGGATGGTGCCGCTGCCCGTGCAGGGCGCGTCAAGGAGCACCGCGTCAGGCACGGTGCCGGGCGAGAAGGTGCGGGCGTCCTGGCGCAGGACCACGGTGTTGGTGCACCCGAGGCGTGCCACGTTGTTCTGCAGCGCCGAGAGCTTTGCTTCGGCGACATCCGTGGCGATGATCACGCCGGTGTTTTCCATGAGCTGCGACAGGTGCGTGGCCTTGCCGCCGGGAGCGGCGCACATGTCCCAGACCACCGTATCGCGACTAGGTGAGAGCTGTGGCGCGACGGCCATCTCGGCCACCCCCTGGAGGTAAAAGTGCCCCATGAGATGCTCGGGCATGGACGACAGGGCAAAGGGCGCGTGCCTGATGCGCGCGCCCACGCCGCCGAGAGGCGTGTAGGAGATGCCCTTCTCCTCGAAGCGGGCGCAGACCGAGCGGGCATCGGTGCGCAGGGTGTTGAATCGCACGGCGGGCTCGAGGGGACGGTCCATGCAGTCGAAAAAGGCGTCCGCCGCCGGGCCGTACAGCCGCTCGTACCGCTCACGCGCCCACGGGGCGTACCCCCTGCCTCCCGCCACCATGCGATGCACGACCAAAAAAGGGATGGGCGCCTACCCGGTGCAGGTGCCGGCGCGCTCCAGACCCCCCTGCTCCACACAGGAGGGGACCTCCATCTCGCCAAGCGCCTTGGCAAGCTTGGACGGGCTGAGCTTGAAGTATTTGCAGTATTTCGTTATGGCGTCCTGCTGCCGCCGGAAGGGTGTGGCAAAATAGACGCTGCGTAGGAGGTAGTCCACCGACTCCTCGCACAGCTTCGTGTGCTCCCTGTTGCATATCTTGCAGGCGCTGAATCGCTCCACGACCAGCTGGATATCGTCATCTGTCATATTGCTCACCATTATTCATTACCAATATATAAAAATTTTACTCATCAACACCCATGCCCGCGTCGGAGAGGGCGACGTAGCAGCTGCGCCCCTCGGGAAGGTAGGGGTGGCGGACAAGCACCGCCTTTCGCCGCGAGGCGCCGGTCTTTTCCAGCGAGACGATGACCTTTGACCAGTACTTGAGCGTATGGCCTCCCACCGGCACCTGCACATCCCGTGAAAAGTCCTCGTACACGTGGTTCGTGATGACGACCGGTATGCCCCGCTCGCGGGCAACGCGCGAGAGGAGGAGGAGCTGGAGGCTCAGGTCGCAGACGAGCTCGCTGCGGCGCTCCATATCGGGTGCGTCGACCTTGTAAAGGGCGACAAAGGAATCGAAGGCGATGAGGCCGACATCGCCGCCCAGGTCCGAAGCGAGCGAACGGACAAGCGCCGTCTGCTCGTCGAGCGAGCCGGGACGGTAGACCTGGATGTCGGGAAGGCACGAGGCACCTCCTATCTGGCGGGCGCGTTCGGGGGAAAACCCCCCCTCTGTGTCGATGTACGCGGTCTTCTTCCCCTCCCGGGATACCGCCGCGGCAGCCTGGATGCAGTACGTGGACTTGCCTGTGGCAAACTCCCCGTACAGCTGGGTTATCAGCCCTTCCTGCAGCCCGTCCGTAAGGCGGTCAAGGGGTCCGGCGTTGATGCGCATGGGATCATCCGACATGCATCCCTGGCCCCTTGCTCATAAAAAGGTAGTGGAAGGGGGAGTGCACCCCCGTCCCTATGTCCGTATGACGACGGAGCCTGCCACCATGTCCCCGAGGCGCTGGCGCTCGCGGGTGACGATGACGAGGATGATGCCGAGGATGTAGAGCGTCGGGAGGCTGTCCACGATGCGCAGGAGGCTCCGCACCAAGGCCTGTGCATAGGAGAGGTCGGACCCGTCGGCGGAGATGACCCTGATGTTCATGAATCGCTTGCCGATGGTCTGGCCGGACGACCCCTCAAGGAACGTGAAGTAGACAAGCCAGAGGACCCACTGCACGCCCATGATGGCAAACACGGCCCCCGTGGACATGGAGGTGCTCAGCACCCCGGCAAAAATAAGCACTACCAAGGCAACACCAATAATAATCTGGTCGATGATGAGCGCGACGGCGCGCTGCACGAGTCCTGCATAATCTTCCATACTACCACCATGTGATGCTGATACCATTGGCAAAAAGGGAGTTAATATATGTTACGGGCAAGAACGGCCCGCAGGGCTCATCGTACGGCGCTGGTATGCTTATCTCGGGCCAAAGATGGCCTCGCCGATACGCACGAGCGTCGCCCCTTCCTCCACGGCCACGCGGTAGGATGCCGACATCCCCATGGAAAGGGTGTCGAACCCCGGGCCGGCACGCGGGCGGATTTGTTCGAAGAGCGCCTTGGTGCAGGAAAACGCAGGGCGCGCGTCCTCGGGGTCGGCCGACCAGGGCCCCATAGTCATGAGCCCCCGTACGGCAAGGTACGCGCATGAGGCGGCCTCCTCGTAGACGGTGACGACGTCCTCGGGCATGATGCCCGCCTTCTGCGGCTCCCTCGCGCTGTTGACCTCGAGGAGGACCGGCATGGGGCTTCCCCGCTCTTCAGCGGCGCGGTCGATGCGCTCGGCGGTCTTTGCCGAGTCCACCGTCTCCACCATATCGAAATGCGCGACAATCTCCCGGACCTTGTTCCCCTGCACGGCGCCGATGTAGTGCCACGCGGCGGCGTGCCCCACCTCCTCGATGACGGGAATCGACTCCTGAAGGTAGTTCTGGCCTATGACGGTAACGCCGGCGGCTATGGCCTCGCGGACCTCGGCGGCGGTACGCGTCTTTGCAGCCGCCTCGAGGACGACGCC
>JAHKLV010000050.1 GCA_020854925.1 Candidatus Methanofastidiosia archaeon
ACACCGTACCCGCGGGTAGCGCGCTTGCCAACGGCACGTACTACTGGCGGGTCCGGGCGGTCGACGCGGCTGCAAACGTGAGCGGGTGGTCAGCCACCGCCTCGTTTGTCGTCAACGTCCCCGCGGCCCCCGTCCTTCAAGCGCCTACAACCGGCAGCACCACCACCGACACCACGCCCACGTTCACGTGGGGCGCGGTGACCGGTGTCGACGACTATATCCTCCAGTATTCTACTTCGGAATCGTTCACCTCGCCCACGTCCGTCACCGTCAACGCCACGACCTATACCCCCACGTCCGCCATGGCGCTCGGGACGTACTACTGGCGCGTGAAGGCGACGCTTACCTCGGGCGGCGAAACGGCCTATTCCACTGCATGGTCGCTTACCATCCAGGACCAGTCATCCGTACAGATAGCCATAACCGTAGCGGTGAAGTCCGGGTCTACGGGCGATGTCATCAGCGGTGCGACGGTCCGCCTTTCCCAAGGCACGACGGTCGTCGGGCAGGTACAGACGGGCACGACAGGCACAGCCGGCTTCTCGGTCCCTGCTGGGTCGTACAGCCTGCAGGTGACAAAGAACCTGTGGGACAATGGAAGCGGTTCCTCGTACGTGCAGGGCATCACCGTGAATGCCTCCACCACCTCGTTCCCCGTGCTCCTCTACGAGGAGGGGACCGACCTTATCATAGCCACCGTACGGTACAACGACAAGAACGGCACGGTGCCCTCCTCGGTGGTTATCCTTCGTGACGGCAGCACCTACCTGACGATACCGTCCCTTCCTCGCATCCCACCGGGCGTCCTCCCTGCAAGTCTTATGAATGCGCGGACGAATTTGGTGGTGAGCGTACCCGAAACAGGCCTTTACTCCATCGCCGATCCCGGGGACCTGACGAATGCGGCCACGGTCACGAACCTTTCAAAGTCGCTGGCATCACCGTATAATAATGATATCGTACTCAACGTCACGTCTTCTGTGATGGGCCTCGTTGTCGACGAGCAGGGTACCATCATAACCGATGCTACCGTTTGGCTCCTTCGTCCGGAGCTTGACGGCACGAGCAGTATCATCGGCGTGCCGCTTTCCTCGACTACCATCGGATTCACCTTCCTCAACATCTTGCCAGACTCGTATGTCATCAAGGTGACCAAGCCGGGCTACGCAGACAAGACGACGTCCCCCTTCACGGTCGTCGCCAACGAGGCAAAAAACGTTGGGATGATTGTACTCACCCAAGAGAAGAGCACCCTCAACGTCACGGTGAAAGACGAGGAAAACGAGCTGCTCCGCAACGCCCAGGTGGTGGTGCGAAACGCCTCGGGGACCATGGTCTTTAGCCAGACGGCATCCCAAGGCATCGTCGGGACGGAAATCATCCCCGGCACCTACACGGTAACAGCGACGCTGAGCGGATACGAGCAGGTATCCCCCGTGTCGGTAACGGTCACCCTGGACAATCCTGCGTCTGTCACGGTGGTCCTGGCGGAGGCAGAGCCCCCGCCGCCTGAGACCGGGTCGGTGGAGATAACGATTCTCGACGCAGACGGCGCGCCGCTCCAGCTCGTTGAGGTCTTTATCAACGGCACCAAGGTCGGCGTGACAAATCAGGAAGGCGTGCTCCTTCTTGAGGAACTTGACCCCGGGGACTACACTTTTTCCTTCGTGAAGGAAGGGTATGTGGAATCCACGGCCACGGTGGAGGTCATCGAGGGTGAGGAGGTCACCGCCTCGCCCACCATGGAAATCCTTCCCCCTCCCGAGGAGGGGGGGTCGTGGACGAAGTGGATTCTCCTGGCAGTGGTCCTTATCGTCGTTGCCGGTGCGGCGCTCTTTATCCTAGCTAAGCGCAAGGCCGGAGGGGACGAGGAGATGCCGTTTGTGGCTGAGAGCACACGCCCCGCAGCCGGGCCAAGGTCCATGCCGGCGGAAAAGCTTTCTGAGCCGCGCGAGGAGCGGGCGCAACGCCCGAGTGCGCTCCCGAGAACAAGCGCAGACCAGCCACAAGTCGAGGACCGGACAAGTGGCATCCCGTCCGCCTCGAAGCGTGAACAGGGGGGCATCCCCGGCAAGAAGTCTGGCTCCGGGCTTCCAGGTAGCTCCATACGGGATGAGTAATCATCCCTCTTTCTTCTTTTTCTTTCTGAGATTTCTTATCTTTCTCGGGGCGTTACCGTGATTGCGGGTCCAGCATCCATTTCTCCCTGACATAGACGATTCCATGCTGGATATGCGGATGATGGGCAGAAGGCATCGGACGTACGGGCACAACATCGGGTTTGGTGGCGCGCTCACCGCAGCTGGGGCCCTCCTTTCCCAGAACATTTTCGTGGCAGTGGGCATGCGTGTCGGCATGAAAAGGTATCTTGCTGCGGATTCACGTACGGTTCGTGGGGTATCTTGGCTGTATTCTCCTGGAAGGAAGGGTAAGCGTATCCGTCTTGCCGGCCCTTTTAGCATGCACTATCCCCGCACCATGCGTCCGGAAGCGGTCATATGGATGCTGTTTTTTGCAACGGCGTGCCTCTTGCTGGTGACGCAGAACACGAGTTTCGACATCCAATCTGGGGCGTGGATGGTGCTTCATGTGGGGCTCCTGGCTGCAGGATAGGATACCTCTACATGCTAGTGCTTACCCGAATGTTAACAAAAATACTGGGGTTCCCCGTGGCATGAATCGGGATAAGAAAGCGTAGAAAACACACCGGTGAATGCCCGTACTAATCGGGGAGGAATCATTCGGGGTGTAGGGGGCTACACCCCGAATGAGAAAGAGAAGAGGGAAAAACTAGCAAAAGAATGTGGTTTTCACATTACTTCTTCTTTTTCTTTGCATCCTTTGTTGCTTCCGGTGCCTTCTTCTTGATTTCGCCCATTTTGTGTCACCTCTTCATATTATATCTGGTAATATTGAAGTATGGAACTCATATATAAATATTTGGGTTCTAAATTTGAATAGAACTGATAATTATGGATATTTTTGGAACACTTATCACTATAATAGAATCATAATTGTGCTGGAAATCGTCGGCGAAGAAAGAAAAAAACAAGAAAAGGGAAAAGGGAAAAATCAGGAAAGCGACGCAAGGATCTGCATCGCTCTCCTGAGCTGGTTTGCCCTGAAAAGGTAGTTCGCACCAAAGGATGCGCTGCCCACAAGCTCGTTCGCTTCGGCAAGTGCAGCTTCAAAGGCGGACGTGTCTTCGCCTCCTGCCTGCAGTGCCGCCAGCATGAGCATGAACTCGCTCATCTTCGCGTTGAGCTGCGGGAGCACGTTTCCGTACATGGGGAACGTGGCAACGACCGCGCCTCCGCTCTGGCGCATCTCCACCAGGTAGTCAACCGGCGTAGCGAGTCCGTGGTCGGGCGTGTAGGCCACCACAAGGACGCCGCCCTGGCCGCCGAAGTTGGTGATGATTTCTGCCATTTCCTCTGGCTCCGAGGTGGGGATATCCACGATGGTGCCGTCCGGCTTGATGAACATGAGCAGGTAGTCAGCGTCAAAGTATCCCTCGAGATCCGACGGTTGC
>JAHKLV010000145.1 GCA_020854925.1 Candidatus Methanofastidiosia archaeon
GCACAAGGGGAAGGGGCGTCCTGCCCTTGGCGAGCGCCGTGATGCGCTCATCGCAAAACGTCTCCATTTTCTCAAGCGGGGACTCCGTCGACAGGGTGCAGGCTGCGACGCGCGACACGTCCATGGGAAAGAGCTTTCCCGCCTCATAGGCGTAAAAGAGGAGCGCCCCGTACTCGTATCCCTTAAAGGGGGGCAGGATGGCATAGGGTCGCATGGGGCCGGGGAGGACCCTGACAGCAAGGAGGCATGATTCGTCTGCCACGGGGAGCGACTCGAAAGACACCAAGTCGGACGGAGGCCGTGGGGCAATCTTTTCCTCGATAAGCCGCTCACACAGCTCCTGGATATCGGCACACGCCCCCATGGAAAGGCCGGTGATGGCGTGGGGCGTGTCAAGGGCAAAGTCCACCCCGAAGACGATGGTGCCACCCGGGCCGTTGAGCATACCGCACAGCGCCTTCGCAAAGTCCATGACCCGGTCTTCCGTGGAAAGGAACCCTTCCCCTTCCGTTAGCGGGGCGGGAATAAGGATGACGTCGTTCCCGATATGGCGCTTCTTCGCTATAAGCGAGGCTATGGCCCCCCGTACCCCGGTACCGTCGCCGCTCATCGCGAACACGCCTCCCGTTCCTCCTCAAGATGGGATGCGAGCGTTCCTATCTCCCACGATACATTGGAAGGGGTGAGGCAACAAAACAGGGGGCGTGGCTCTAACGTCACGGCGCGCATCGATGCAAGGATCTCGGTATCGGCAAATCCCACAAACATGAGGAATCGTGTGCCGCATGCAGGGGCATGCGGGGTACATCCGCCACGAAGCACCTCGGAAACGGATGAACGTTCGAGGCCTGAGGCGTCAAAGGCCGTCACCGGCGCGCCTATGGCACCGGATACGGCGGCGGTAACGGCCGCGATATCGGCGGCACGATATCCGTAGAGCATGAGTGCCTTTTCTTCCATGGAGATAGTACGCCCTGCACCTATATGTATCTTACCACGGTGCGAAAACATGCACGCATGGACGCACAACGAGACATATTGTATACAATATTATACTCACAAACCTAAAGATACTATATATTTTTTTGTGTCAAGCCCCAAAACGGTGATACCACATGTATCAAAAAACACGAATAACGGCTTTGATTGCCATATTGGCACTCCTAACAATCCCTTTTGTGTGGGCCGACAGCGAATCGGTATCGGCTACCGCAGGCATCAATCCCTATGCACCGAGCTTCGAATACGTAGAGATTACGGATACTGAGCTTTCCATAAGCAGCCATCTGGACGTCGACAGGGAATATTATCTCCATGTGCACAGCATCGACAAGAACGGGATCACCGACATCGCCTCGCTTGTGTGCACCCTCTTCTTTGCCGGTGACGGATCGCTTTCTGCGGGGGCGACGGACACCCGCTCGTGCTACACGCTCACGTACACGTACGCCAACGGCACGGCGAACTGGACAAGCGCGCCCGCGGGACACCTCGTGGAAGGCGATTGCAGCGCCACACCAGACGGATACCGTTCCCGATTCATCTTCGCCTTTTCCCTCGGGAAAATAGCAATTCCCAGCGGCGACACCAACACATGGAAGGTATCGGTGACCATCATGGACCGTTCAGGGCAGACGACTACGTATGCCGACCTTCCCTTCGACGTCAACGACTACATCGAATGGAGCGGTGTCCCGTCCACCCTGGAGCTGAGTTCCACCTGTATGGACCCCGAAAGCCCGTGGACCCTTCCTCAATCCCAGCCGGTCCAGGCGGTGGTGACCTCCAACGTTCCCGTCAGCGTTCTCTTCTGCGGAGCAGACCTCATGTACGGGGCTGACGCCATCGCCTGCGAAACGTTCACCCTTGAGACCGTTGCAACTCCCGCAGGCGGAACGGTGAATACCGCCTACGCCATCCCGGGCGCCATTCCGACGGAATCCGTCACCCTCGTGGATACGGCCTATGGCACCGCCTGCATGCTCGACCCCACCCTGGCGGGATACTGCAACAACAGCGCCGGTATAGCCTCTTTTGTCATCGACGCAGCCACAGGGGCGACCGTGCCGTATGTTCCTGCCGGGACCTATTCGGCGGTGTGGACCTTCACCCTGGAACGCGGGGCAGGCGTGACACCATAGGGGGCACCAGAGATGAACACCCGATTCATCCTCGTTCTCCTCTTTCTTTTCCTTTTCATGCCATGCCCTTCCCAGGCCGAAATGGGCATGGGCATTTCTGGAAGGACTGAGGCGCTCGTCATTGAACAATTCCCCTACGTCTACGAGGGCAGATTCAGCATCCATAACACCTCTGATACCGCGTGCCTCTACGTGCTCGCCGTTGCTTCACCGTATGAGGATGTCACGGAATGGGTTGCCGTGAGCCCGGCAGCCGTGGAGATAGCCAGCAACGGGTATGCCGATATCAAGTATACCATCGCCGCTCCAGGGGGGTACACGGGAGACTACGATATCAGAATCATCGCCAACGGTTATGCGCTCTCAGGTGAAGGGACAACAGGCGATAGACCCGTCTCCTACCTCCAGACGAGCGGGTCCCTGCGGATATCGGTAAACGTGACCCATAATGCAGGGGATGCATCCCTCGGCACCACACGGCCACATGAGGCCGACGCACCCGCTGCTGAGGATCCGCAACCCGTCGATGTCGGTTCCCAAGCATACCTAGACGTCCCCACGGACGTGTCGGTGGGCACGGCCGTCCGCCTGAGGGGCGGGATCATAGGGCACGAGGCGCCGGCATCGCTGTGCATCGTCCTTTCCTCGCCCATGGGAGAATCCTACGCACTGCCAACAGACTACACCTACACCTTCAGGGAGGAAGGGGTGTGGACAGCACGTCTTACCCTGCCTGACGCACCGCTGGTGGAACGGCAGATTCGCGTCCGACCCGTTCGCGCTGCCGGTATGGCAGGAGGAGCCTATGCTGTGGCAGGGGGCTTGCTTCTTCTCGGGTTCCTTGCCCTCCATAGGGAAAGAAAAAAAGGGCAAAAAAGGCGGGAAAAGAGCGAAGCGCGTCACCAGACGACCCTTTCTTCCATATCATTAAAGAGCAAGACGCTTGAGGGAAGGGAAATGCCAAAAGGTTTATAACACTCGTAAGACGTTCTTATGTGAGGAGGGGGTATTGCATGGTAACGGTCAGCCTCAGGGGGGTCACCAAACGATTCAACGACGTGATTGCCGTCAACGACGCCCGATTTGACATCGCGGACGGAGAGCTTTTCACCTTGCTTGGGCCAAGCGGATGCGGGAAGACGACGCTGCTTCGCTGCATCGCCGGATTCTATATACCGGAGGAAGGGACCATCCTTTTTGACGACCTCGATGTCACGAACGTGCCACCCAATCTCAGGGAAACGGGCATGGTCTTCCAAAACTATGCCCTCTGGCCCCACATGTCGGTCTTTGACAACATCGGCTACGGGCTCAAGATCCGCAAGATGCACAAGGATGCCGTTGAAGACAAGGTCCTGGAAATCCTTGATCTCGTGCAGCTCACGGGGCTTGCTGAGCGGTACCCCTACCAGCTCTCCGGCGGGCAGCAGCAGCGTGTGGCGCTTGCCAGGGCACTTGTCATCGAACCCAAGGTTCTCCTGCTCGACGAACCGCTCTCGAACCTTGACGCAAAACTCCGTATCGAGATGCGCAACGAGATATCCCGCATCCAGAAACGACTGGATATCACCACCATCTACGTCACCCACGACCAGGAGGAGGCGCTCGCCATCTCCGACCGGCTTGCGGTCATCGACAACGGCGTCGTCCAGCAAATAGGGACGCCGCATGAGATATACTCGCTGCCGCGCAATCTCTTTGTTGCAGACTTCATAGGGGAATGCAACATTATCAAGGGCACGGTCACGTCGGCCGACGGCGCCCTTGAGATGAAAACGGAGGAGGGATATCTCCTCAGGGGCTTTGCAGAGAAGGGGTCCACCGAGGAGTATGCCGTCGGCGAGACGGCCTACGTTGCCATGCGCCCGGAGAACATCCGCCTTACGAACAAGACCCCCGAAAGCAATGTCATACCCGCTCGTGTGCGCTACAGCCAGTACTTTGGAAAGGTGACCCGCCTCTTTGTGGACGGGCTGGGGACACATATGAAGGTGGACGCCGACCCTGGTGCCGCCATGGGCGTGGAGGGAACCGATATCGAGCTCTACGTGGAGCCGTCAGCGGTCCTCTTCCTTCCCCGTGCGTAGAACGGCATGCTCCTGCTTGGCGAGCACGAGGGTATGCGGCTCGACGTTCGAATCGAGGATGACACCGGGGCCGATGCCGCAGTGGTCGCCTATCTTGCGTCCCTCATAGATACTCACATTGATGCCTGTTTTCGTGTGGTCGCCGATGACGACTCCAAGCTTTCGACGGTGCGAAGAGACAACGACCCCCTTTATCTCCATCTTGACGGGGTCCTTGCGGTGACGAAGATTCGCTATGAGCGTCCCCGCGCCAAGGTTGCACCCCTCCCCGATGACCGAGTCCCCTACGTAGGACAGGTGCGCGGCGTTCGTGTGGGAAAAAAGGATGGAGTTCTTTATTTCCGTGGCGTTTCCCACATGACAGTGGTCACCGATGGTGGTGTAGGGCCGTATGAAGCAATTGGGGCCGATATCGCAGTTCCTGCCGATACGCACCGGCCCCACGATATAGGCTCCGTTTCTCACGAGCGTCCCCTCGCCAATCCACACCTTCCCCTGCACGGTGGCCTGCTCCTCGACGGTGCCCTCGATACACGCATCCTGGCAGGATACGAGATGCTCATTCACCTCGAGGAGAGACCAGGGGTACCCGATGTCGTTCCAGTACCCCTCATGGGCATGGACGGCAAAGGTATCACGTAGCGCGATGATTGAATCGGTAAGCTCATATTCGCCCCGCGGGGAAAGGGGTGTAGCACGGATAGCGCCGAAGATGGCTGGCGTAAAGACATACACGCCGATATTGACGTGTGCCAGGGAAGCGGTCTCCTTCTCCCGTATTTCGCAAAGCCTGCCGTCGCGCGCGACTACCGAGCCGTATTCACCCCGGTTTTCCATCTCCTTCGTACACAGCACCTGCTGTCCGGTGCGCCGGTGCAGGTCCACGGCATCGGCAACACATGCGGGATCGACGTAGATGTCTCCGTTGAGGCATACAAAAGGCTCGTCTATCCCATCGGCAGCCAGAACGGCGTTGGCCGTCCCGCAGACACGTTCCTGGCGAGCATAGGAAACGTGCAGTCCGGGATAGTGCTCGGCCACATAGGCCCTAATGTCTTCTTCCCGATAGTTGACGACAAAGACGAACCCGTCGACATGGGGGGCTGCCGCCTCGATGACATAGTCAAGAATCATGCGATTGCCCACGGGTATGAGTGCCTTGGGTCTTGTGTTCGTAAGGGGCTGTAGACGCTCGCCGCGCCCGGCCATGAGGATTACTGCTTTCGTCTGACCACCTCCACGTGACGCATGGCACGTTCCATGAGATCGGCAGCCCGGGCCTTGTCCCGGGCCTCGACCGTTATGCGGAACAACGGTTCTGTTCCCGAGAAGCGGTAGAGCGCCCAGGCATCGTCGTAGGCCACCCGTATGCCGTCGATGGTCAGCAGCTCGTCGTATGGCTCACGGGCAAGCTCCTTGACGAGGGTGTCTTCAAAAGCGGTCCTGTCGACCGCGCAGATGGGAATCTTTTCCCGTAGCGTGTGATACTGGGGGATGGACTCCCTCTCGTCACAGAGGCGGATGCCGGCATCCTTGAGTTCCAGAAGCTTGACGGCTGCAAGCACGCCATCGGGGGTAAGCCATGTTTCAGGGAAAATCCAGGTACCGCTCGGTTCACCGCCGAAGATGGCTCCGCGGCCGACAACGTCCTGGGCAAGGGCTACATCGCCCACGCGAGTCCTGACGACGGTGCCCCCCGCATCAGCGACGTAGTCGTCAAGACACATTGAGGCGTCGACCGTGGTGACGACGACCCGAGATGGGGAGGACGCATGCTCACAGGCGTGGCGAGCCATAAGTGAGAGCAGGACGTCGTAGGGGATATACTCGCCCCGCTCATCCACGGCACCTATCCTGTCTGCGTCACCGTCGTTGGCTACGCCGATGTCACAGCCGTAGGCACGCACCGCGTGGCACAGCCCGGAAAGATTGACGGCGTTCGGTTCCAGGCCGCGGGGAAACATGCCGGATGGTTGGCAGTTGAGGGAGATGACCCGCATGCCCATACGCTCGAGGACATAGGGCGTAATGACACTGCCGGCACCGCATCCGCAGTCCACCGCCACCGTGTACGTGCCGTCCAAGGAAACGGATGACATGATGCCCTCCATATGCTTATCAAGGCACGACACCTCATGTACAAGGCCCATACCATCCCAAGTGGCACCTGCGTATGATGACTCGGCAATCATCTCCTCAATACGC
>JAHKLV010000057.1 GCA_020854925.1 Candidatus Methanofastidiosia archaeon
AGCAGGAGGGCCTGGCCCACTACCTCGACCACACCATCACGCAGCTCTACCCGCACGCACCCACGAAGACCACGAACTGTGTCACGGTTGCCGTAAACATGGCCTGCCCGCCCGGCGGCGAAAAGCGGCTTAAGGAGTTTCTCCTCGACAACCTTGCCGAGCGCACGTACAGCAAGGATGCCGCCGCCGTTCTATGGAAAAAAGTAGACATCCCCGACGGCCTTCGGCGCTACACACAAAACGCCAAGAACCGCATTGTGGACATCCCCGAGGCGGAACGAACAGCCAAGGAAATGGGACTTGAGCTCATGGAAGTCACCGGCCCCATGGGAAAGATAGGCGCCGTCGCCTCCATCGGCCTGCACCGAAACAGGGAAAAGGCCGTCATGCCCTATTATTGAGCGATGCCCATGTACACCACGCGAGAGCTCAAGGTCCTCCTGCAAAGCAGGGGCGTCGTGCTGCCTGGCGAGGAGCGGGGACGAAAAGGAGGGGCGGGGCCTGCCGCAGGAAAGAGCCTCATCTTCGGAGGCACGGTGGCCAACGTTCCCACACAGAGCGATTTTGTCGCCTCCTCCCCGTTTTCCGTACGCAGCCGGGACGAAGGATTCTGGATATACGAGCATGAAGCACCCCTCGTTCCGGTCACCTTTCCCCATACGCCACACTTTTATGCGAAGCGGACATCCGACGGCACGCCCATGCACAAGGTAGCACTCCTGCATGGTGCCTCGTGCCTCGCATCGACGGTCTGCCAGCGCTGCGTCTACTATGGCACACCGCACGCCTGCAGCTTCTGCGGTATCGAGCTTTCGCTCGAGTCGGGCGCCACCATCGAGGAAAAAAGCCCTGCCCAGCTTGCGGAGGTGGCCGTCGCCGCAAAGGAGGAGCATGCCGTGACCCACGTCACCCTCACGTCGGGAACACAGCGGGGGCGCGACCGCGGCCTGGGAAAGCTGCTTGCCGCCGCTGCCGCCATCAAGGACGCGTCCGGGCTACCCGTGCACGTGCAGACCGAGCCGCTTCCGGAGCTTTCACTCTTTGACGAACTTCCAGGGCACGGCGTGGACACGCTTGGCATCCATATTGAAAGCGTCGATGATGCCGTTCTCGCGGCCCATGCGCCCATCAAGGCTCGGCTCGGATTTACCCGATTCCTCGCGGCCTGGGAAAAGGGTGTCGAGGTCCTCGGTGCCAATCAGGTGGACAGCTTCATCATCGCCGGGCTCGGGGAGGACCCCGACCTCACCCTCCGCCGACTGAGGCAGATGATTGAGGCAGGAGCATACCCGTTCATCGTTCCGCTCAGGCCCATACCGGGGACGCGCCTCGGGTCCTGGCTGCCGCCGGAACCAGACTACGTGCGCTCGCTCCTCGAGATGACCGTGCCGATGCTTTCCGACGCACATCTGTCATGGAAACGGAGCAAGGCGGGATGCCTGCGCTGCCGGGCATGCTCAGCGCTTCCCGACTTCGAGCAGGCCTGACCCCGCCTACTGCCGGAGAAGCCGGTCCACCAGGTCTGCGTCAAGTATCCGTGAAGGGGGAAGACGGCGTAAGAGCTCAGCCCACCGGGCGCCGTCGGCCACCACTGCCGCCATCAGGGCACGCGCCCCCCGTTCCTCCCCCGCCTGCGCCAGCGCCACCGCATGCCAGAATCGAAGCTCCGTGTTTTCAGGATTCTTCGCGCTCGCCTCTGCGTAGGCACGAAGCGCATGCCCAATCTCACCTCTCCCCAGATGGTCGTCCCCGCGGTCGGCAAGGGCGTAGGCATCCCTGACCGAGAGGAGCCGCGCAAGCTCGCCAAGGGGGTCGGCACTGTCATCGACACGCACGTCCACGATGCTATCCTCCCATGGGATGCCAGATGGCTCGATGCAACACGTCCTGATGGCACCGGACTGCACGCCGCGGATGTCGCCGCCCTCGTGTTGGGCAGCCTCCAAGGCACAGAGGAGCCGGCGCTCAAACGGTTCGCCTTCCGATGACTCATAGGCGTCGGCCATGGCGTCCCAGACGGTGTCACGCTCCATCATGTTCGCCTGGCAGGCCCCCCCGTCAAAGCTCGCATGCCCCGCCTCGGCGATGCACAGGCCCCCCGTATGCACGGATGCGCGGCCCTGGCAGTCCGCCATTGCCACCTGGCGCAAGGCCGACTCGGTGTCGGCTCGTGTCAAAGATGCCAGGACATCATCGGGAGCAAGGCCCGCCTCCAGGCATGCAAGGCCGCGGGGGCCGTACGCCACATTGACCATGGCCTGCGTGGCGACAACGCCTGCGCCGGGGCGGACCCAGGGGACGACGGTGCCGGTGGAGAAATAGTGCGACTGCACGGCAGCGCCCATGACCCCGCCGTCGCGATCGACGGCAACAATGGAATACGTCATGGCTTATCCTTTTGCTGCCGGCATTAATAAAGATGGCGAGCCGTACCATGCGCAACCTTTATGAGGGCACGGAGCCGAAAAGGTTACGGGAATCACTATGCAATTCGACTACATGATCTTCGGATGGGGCTCGCCCATCGGCACCGGCATCTTTCTGCTCTGCCTCGGCGTGTTCATCTACCTCCTTTCCAAGGCCGATGCCATGAAAAAGGGGAAGTAGGGCGTATTGCCCTACGGCGGCGCCCTGATGTGGCCGCTTTCCATGAGCAGGCGCGTCATGTCGCGCGCCTGGCCAATGACCTCCTGTGCATGATGATAGAGCTCATCGGCCGACGCCGGTGCCCTGGCGACACCCTCCCGTATGGCCTGCATGCCCACGGCAGTGGCCTCCCGGGGAAAGACCTCCCACTCGTCCATGGACGGGACAAGATAGTCAGGGGAAAGTCCCCGCTCCCGTGCCATGTCCGCAATGGCGGTAGCGGCGGCGATGCACATGCCGTCGGTGATGGTGCGCGCCTGTACGTCTAGCGCCCCCCGGAAAATGCCGGGAAATCCGAGGGAGTTGTTTATCTGATTGGGAAAGTCCGACCTTCCCGTGGCCACGATGAGCGCTCCCGCCTCCTTTGCCTCCCAAGGCCATATTTCCGGTACGGGATTTGCTGTCGCAAAGACGATGGCGTCTGACGCCATGGCAGACACCACGTCAGGAGGGATGGTGCCGGGCCCGGGGCGTGACGCGGCGATGAGGATGTCTGCACCCCGCACGCCGTCCTTCATGCTCCCCTCAATCTGTTCCCCGTTGCCGTTGACGCACAGGTCCCATTTTTGGGGATTGCGCTCTTTGTCTGCCTCAAGGTCCGCCCGCCCGGAGTGGAGCACGCCCTTGGAGTCTATCATGACGATGTTTCGCTTCTTCACCCCAGCCGACACGAGCAATCGAGCGATGGCGATGTTCGCCGCGCCCGCGCCCACCATGGCGACCTTGGCCTCGCCCAGGGGCTTACCCACGTAGGAAAGGGCGTTCATGGCACCTGCGACCTCGATGGTGGCGGTGCCCTGCTGGTCATCGTGCCAGACGGGGATGTCCATCTCCTCCCTGAGGCGGTCGAGGATGTAAAAGCATTTGGGGCTTTCGATGTCCTCAAGGTTGATGCCGCCAAAGGACGGTTGGAGCGCCTTCACGGTGGCGATGAGCGCCTCGGGCTCACGCACATCAAGGCAGAGGGGATAGGCGTCGACCCCGCCGAGATACTTGAAGATAAGCGCCTTTCCCTCCATGACGGGGAGGGCCGCCTCGGGGCCGATGTTCCCCAGCCCGAGCACCCGCGTCCCGTCGGACACGACGGCGACCGCGTTACCCTTGTTCGTGTGGTCGTAGGCACGACGCGGGTCGTCGCGTATCTCCTTGCACGGCTCGGCGACGCCGGGCGTGTACCAGATGGAAAAGTCCGACAGGCTTCTGACACACACCTTCGGCGCAATGGCAATCTTTCCCTTGTAGAACGGGTGCAGGGCAAGCGCGTCCTGACCCGGTTGGTAGGCCTTTTGCAGCAGATTCTTAACAGTTTCCTCGTTCATGGGAAGCTACCTCCATGGTGCGCTCGATGATCTCGATGAGGTCCCTGGTGGCACCGAGGGATGCGCGCGCATAGGCGATGGAGTCGTCGAGATGCTGCTCGCACCACGGGCAGCATGAGATGATGTATGCCGGTTCCAGCTCCTCGAACTGGCGAATGCGTTCCTTTCCCACTTCCAGGGCGACCTCTGGCTTGGCGGTCTTGACGCCGCCGCCGCTGCCGCAGCAGTGGCTGTTTTCCCGTATGCGCTCCGGTTCCACGAGCCGCATGCCGGGGACGGCGCGGATGAGGTTCCTCGGGGCGTCGTAGACCCCTGTCCCCCTGCCGAGATGGCAGGGGTCATGGTAGGTCACGGTGACGTGATTTTCCGGCAAGTCGCGCAAGGTGAAGGCCCCGCTCTGGAAGGCGTCCCACAGGACCTCTGACACGTGTTTCACTTCTATGCCAAAATCCCCAAAGAATGCGCGGTAGTCCGTTGCCCACGACTTGTGGCAGCCTGCACACGTGGTCACAAGCGTCTTTACGCCGCGTTCCTTCATGAGGGCGATGTTCTCCCCGGCCAGCTCACGGTAGGCCACCTCGTCGCCCACCTTGAGCAGCGGGCTTCCGCAGCAGAGCTCTTCCTTTCCAAGGTACGCGGGGCGCATGCCGAGACGGTCGAGCACCCGCACCACGTTGGCGGGGAGGCGGTCGCCGAGAAGGAGCGACGGCGAGCACCCGGCAAAAAACATGAACGCACCCCGGTCGGAAAGTTCGAGGCCCTTGGCCCAGCGGGCGCGCCGCTGACGTGGCATGACCCAGGGATTGCGGTAGTTTTTGATGCTTTGTACAAGGGTGTTGTGGCCTGGCAGCGGCCCGAGGCCGTCGCGGACTGCGTGGGCACGCAGCTTCTCTACCGCCTTTTCTGGAATCTCTATATGCTCGGGGCAGACGGCCCAGCAGTTGCGGCAGGTGGTGCAGTGATATAGTCCCTCGTTGAGGGCTATCTTGACACGCTCGGCCAGGTCGCGGCTGTCGATGTCAAGCTCACAGAGCTTGCGCATGACGATGGGGCCGTAGTAGTCGTCCCAGACCCGATTGGCGACAGGACACGCAGACACGCAGCACCAGCACTCGATACAGGAACGGAAGTCCTTGAGCGGCGCAACGTCGCCTGGGAGCAGGGCGGGCGGGTCGGCCATCGGCTCCTCCCGCGACAGGTAGGGCTCCGACTCGTAGAGGCGGCGGTACCCTTCCCCGAAGTCCACCACAAGGTCTTTGACCACGGGAAAGAGCATGAGGGGCTCAAGCGTCGTCTCCCCCTGAAGCGGTTCCTGGCAGGCGAGACCCGCCTTCCCGTTGATGCGGATGCCGCACGAACCGCACTGGCCGGCGCGGCAGACCCAGCGGAAGGCCAGGGTCCCGTCGAGATGGTCATGGATGTAGTGGAGGCCGTCAAGAACCCGCATCCCTTCTTCGTAGGGTACGTCGTACGTATCGAAATGCCCCTCCTCTCCGGAGTCGGGGTCAAAGCGGTAGACACGAAGCGTGACCATCTAATCACCCCTCCGCTTTGTGGGAAGAAGGCGGGTGATGACCACCGGCTCGGCGGAAAGGGACATGCCCTCGGGGCCGGAAGAGACGAAGATGTTCACAAGCCCGCGCGTATCGTCACGGGCGGGATGGTCGCTTCGGAAATGAGCGCCGCGCGACTCTTCACGCGCCAGCGCCGAGCGGATGACCGCCTCACAGACGAGCACCATGTTCTGGACCTCAATCCAGTCGTTCCACTCCAGGTTGTACCGCCGTGAACCGTGTACGTGCAGGGGCTCGCGGGCAAGGGCGGCTATCTTTTCGAGACCGGCACGGAGGAGCGGCTCGCTGCGGACGATGCCGGCGTGGTCCCACATTATCTCCCCGATGCGGCGCCGGGCAGACTGTGGGCTGGCGCCTTCCTGGAAAAACGGCGCCTCGAGACGCGCCCGCTCCGCCGCAATCGCCTCAGGGGAGGGCGTGGCATGGGCAAGCATCCGCGCCTGACGGCCGGCCGCCTCGCCGGCAAGCCTTCCGAAGACCTGCGTCTCGGCAAGGGCGTTGCCGCCCAGCCGATTCGCCCCGTGCACCCCGCCGGCCGCCTCGCCGCAGGCGTAGAGGCAGGCGATGTCACGGGATTCGCACTTGACGGGGTCGACGGCAAGACCGCCCATGAAATGGTGGGCCGTGGGCGCCACCTCCATGGGGGTCTTCGTGATGTCCTGATTGGCAAACTGGGAAAACTGCTTGACCATGCGCGGCAGCCGCTCCTTGATAAACGCCTCGCCCTTGTGGGAGATGTCAAGATAGACGCCGCCCCGGGGCGACCCGCGCCCCGCCTGGATCTCGAGGTAGTTGGCCCGTGCCGTCTGGTCCCGCGGGGACAGCTCCATCTGCTCGGGATTGTAGTCGGCCATGAACCGGCGGCCCTCGCTGTTTATCAGGTACCCGCCCTCCCCCCGAACGGCCTCGGTCACGAGGACACCGCGGGCGGCGTCGGGGTAGACCATGCCCGTGGGGTGGAACTGGGTCTGCTCCATGTCCTGGAGGCGCGCGCCGAGGCGCAGCGCCATGGCATACCCGTCGCCCGTGGCCTCCTGGGGATTGCTCGTTATCTTGAAGACGCGCCCGGCGCCCCCTGTTGCCAGGATGATGGCCTTGGCGGAAAAGAGAAGGTAGCGGCCGGTCTTGAGGTCGATGCCAAAGGCGCCGGCGACCCGCCGCTCGTTGTGCTCATCGGGGACAAGCGCCGTGATGCACACCTCGGGACGGTAGGCGATGCCGAGGCGGCGCGCCTCCTGTACGAGCGTCATGATCATTTCATGGCCGGTGGTATCCCCCACGTAACACGTGCGGGGGTGGGACTGGCCGCCAAACGGCCGCTGGGCGATGGTGCCCTCCGGCGTCCGGTCAAAGACGGCGCCATAGCGCTCAAGGTCGCGTACCCGCTCGGGGACGTCCCGGGCAAGGATTTCAGCCATGGCCTGATTGTTGAGAAAGACGCCCTCCTCCACGGTATCGCGAAAGTGCTCCTCCCACGTGTCTGAGGGGTCTCGGTAGCCGAACGAGGCGTTGATGCCGCCTTCGGCCATGACGGTGTGCGCCTTGCCCTCGAGTGTCTTGGCAACAAGGAGTACGCTTGCGCCGTGCGCCCGGGCGGCGATGGCGGCGCGAACGCCGGCGCCGCCGCTGCCGATGACAAGGACATCGCAGGTTTCTGTATCCATATACCTCAGATTCCCATGCGCTTTTTAAGCGTTGTGAGGGTAGCCCTGACGTTCTTGTCGACATCCTCAAAGAGCGAGTTGCCGTGGGCGTCGATGGCGACGGTGAGCGGACCGAAGTGGGAGGCCTCAAGCACCCACACCGCCTCGGGCATGCCGAGGCCGAGCCAGTGCACGCCGGATACGGACCTGATGCCACGGGCGGCAAGCACGGCGGCGCCCCCCGTGGTCGCGAGATACACGCATCCGTTCGTGCTCATGGCCTCCACCGTGGGGCGCGACATGCCCCCCTTGCCGATGATGATGCGAGGACCGAAGGTCCGGATGAAGTCGGGTTCAAGGTCGTTCATGCGGGTGCTCGTGGTGGGGCCTGCCGCCATGAGCTCCCAGTCCTCGCCCTTCTTGCGCATGATGGGGCCGCAGTGGAAGACGACACCGTCGCGTATGTCGAACGGGAGCTGCTCGTTGCGCGCCGCATAGGCCAGCGCCTCCCGGTGCGCCTCGTCGCGCAGGGTGTGGATGGTACCCGACATCTCGACAATGTCCCCTACTGCCAGCGCCTCAACATCGCCCCGGGAAACGGGCACCGTAAGGTGAATCATACGTATTCCACCTCCCCCGAGTCGTGAATGCGAAGCGTCGCCTGCCTGGCAGCCCAACACTGCATATTGATGGCCACGGGCAAGCTTGCCGTATGGCAGTCGGCGATGCCGATGTGCACACCGAGCACCGTGGTGCGTCCCCCCATGCCCATGGGGCCGATGCCCGTCTCGTTGAGCACGTCCTCAAGCTCCTGCTCGAGGTCGGCGATGTCTCGTCGGGGATGGCGGTCCCCCAGGGGGCGCAGGAGCGCCTTCTTGGCAAGGTGCATGCAAAGATCCGCCGAGCCGCCGATGCCGATGCCGACGATGGTAGGCGGACAGGTCTTGCCGCCCGCCTCGAAAATAGAGTCAAGCACGTACTCCTTGATGCCGTTAAGGCCTTTTGAGGGTGTGAGCATGCGCATGCTGCTCATGTTTTCCGACCCCGCCCCCTTGGGAAAGAAGGTGATGTCGGTATAGGGGCGGTCGTGGGTCTCAAACGTCACGGCGGGCATGCCGCAGCCGACGTTGGTCCCGGGATTTTGCCTGGTGAGGGGGTCGACGGTGTTGGGGCGCAGAGGGACCTCGTAGGTGGCGTGAGCCACGGCACGGCGGATGAGCGTGAGGAGCGGCTGGGAGAAGGAAGGGGAAAGCGTGACGAAAAAGAGGGGTATGCCGGTATCCTGGCAGAGCGGCCTTCCCGTCTGCCTCGCCAGGGCAATATTGTCGAGGATGGCAGAAAGCTGCATCCTCGCCACCTCGTTATCCTCCCGCTCGTATGCAATGCGAAGGGAGGTAAGCACGTCGGGGGGAAGCTCGACGACCCCCTTTCTCATGAGCGTTATGAGCTCCTGCTCCAATGCTTCCTCATCCATGATATCACCTTATGACCTGCACCGTGCCCGTGTCGCTGATGCGTAGAGCCACCCTTCGCGCGGCACGGCACAGGATGCTGACGGAAACGGGACAGGTGGCGCGGTGCGCGGCGGCGAATTCGATGTGCACACCGAGTGCCAGGGCGCCGATGCCGGCGCCGTCGGCGTTTATCGACGCCAGAACCATGCGCTCCATGGCCTCGGCACGGGAGTCGCCGCTTCGGGACCCCAGCGGCCGCAGGAGCGCCTGCTTCGAGAGCGCCATGGCCCCGTCTGCCGGGCCCCCGATGCCGATGCCGACAATCACCGGCTGGCAGGGGTACCTTCCGCCCTTGGAAAGTGCCGTTCTGACGATGCCGATGACATCCTCGCCGGAAACGGGGGGCCGGAGATGCGCAATCGTTGCGAGCCTGTCGGCAGCGCTCCCGTTGGGCACATAGACAAGCTCGGTATAGGCGCCATCGGGGGGGCCGTAGACAAGCCAGGGCGCCCCGGCACCGGTGTTGTCGGGGGTCACCTCACCGGAAAACGGGTCGGCCACCGACG
>JAHKLV010000224.1 GCA_020854925.1 Candidatus Methanofastidiosia archaeon
ACGGACCTGGCTTCTGTCCGGCTCCCACCCGCCGGGCGTCGCCGCGGCACAGCTTGAGGCGGTCAGGGTCCTCCAGGAGGAACCCGTGCACCACCAGCGCCTGTGGGAAAACACGAAATACTTCAAGAAGGGCCTGCAGGACCTGGGCTTTGACACCGGCGACTCCGTCACCCCCATCACCCCTGTGATGTGCCGCGAGTCAAAGACCGCCAAGGACCTTTCCGAGCACCTGTACCGGCACGGCGTCTTCGCGCTTCCCATCGTCTTCCCCATGGTTGCCCAGGGAAAGGCACGCATCAGGACCATCATGAACGCAGGGCTCACCCGAGAGGACCTCGACGAAGCGCTCGGTGCGTTCGAGCGCTCCGGCAAGGCCGTCGGCCTCATCTAGGGGCGGGGGCGCCATGCGGTATGCGGTGGTAGTGTTTGACCTCGACGGAACGCTCATCGAGCGCGAGCCCTCGTGGGTGACGCTCCACCGGTACTTCGGTGCACGTGACCGCGATGTCGACGCCAACATGGATGCCTTCATGGCCGGCGAGATAGACTACGCCGAGTGGATGGAGCTTGACATCGCGCTCTGGAAGCCCCACGCCCCGTCACTTGACCACGTCTACAAGGCGTTCAAGGACGTGGTGGCCGAACCCAAGACACGGGATGCCGTCATGCGCCTCAAGGCGGCCGGTGCAAAGGTCTACATCGTGTCGTCCGGCATCGACGTGCTTGCGTGCGCCATCGGCAGGCAGCTTGGCGCCGACGGCGTCTACGCAAACGAACTCAATGCGGACAACGACGGCAGGCTCACCGGCACCGGCACCTGCCGCGTCGACCCCCAGAGAAAGCACGAGGCGGTATGCGAGATTGCACAAAAAGAGGGTGTGCCGCTCGCATCCATTGCCTGTGTCGGCGACACCAAGTACGATATCTCCATGTTTGAGGGCGTCGGTGGGAAGTACGCCCTCAATCCGAAGCACCAGGAGCTTATCGACGCGGCTGATGCGTCCTTTGACGACATCGAGCTCCTCGTGGACCACATGCTTATCCCATAAGATACCATATCTGCTCCCTGACGGCAAAAGGGATTCATTTCCCTGTTCCCCCCGAGACACGAATATGAATACCTTAACATTTTTTCGCAATGGTAGTATGGCACCATGAGGCGTACGCCTTGGTACCGCCCAAAAATAAGAACGCCAACCCCCCTTAGTACAACCCGAGCCTGTTTATCATGCTCGCGAGATACCCTGCACCGAATCCATTGTCGATGTTGACCACGCCGACTCCCGCGGCACAGCTGTTGAGCATGGCAAGAAGCGCGGCAAGCCCCCCGAAGCTTGCGCCGTAGCCGACACTCGTGGGGACGGCGATGACGGGTTTGTCCACCAGGCCGCCCACCACGCTTGCAAGGGCGCCCTCCATGCCGGCGACGGCGATGACGACCCTCGCGCCGCGTATCGTGTCGACGGCACCGAGGAGCCGGTGTATGCCGGCGACCCCAGCATCAGGCACCATCTTAACCGTGTTGCCCAGAAAGCATGCGGTCTCCCGCGCTTCTTCAGCCACGGGTAGGTCGGAGGTACCCCCCGTTACTATGGCAATGTAGGTGGGCGGGGCAGGCACAGGCCGCTGCACGATGGAAACGGTACGGGCACGGGCATTGAAGACCGCACGGTGGTCCACGGGAAGGAGCGCTTCATGCACGGCTGCGGACGCCCGGGTCACGAGGACGTTTGCCCCGTGTGAGAGCATGACCTTCGCGATGTCAGCCACTTCTTCGGGATGCTTTCCCTCTCCGTAGATGATCTCCGGCGCGCCGGTGCGCACAACCCTTCCCGTATCGACCTTTGCATGACCGATGTCCACATACTCCCCTCCGTCAAGGGCGCGCATCGCCGCATCGACAGAGATGTTCCCGTCCCGGACGTCGGCGAGAAGCTGGCGCAGGATATCCGATGCGGCCATTGCTCACACCCTCTCCTGCCCGTCTTCGCTCGGGGCATAACCGGCCGCATCGAGGGCCACGTGCCGCCATCCGAGAGAGGTGAGAGTTCCGTTGATATCGGCAAGGAAGGGAAGGTCAAGAGCCGCATGCATTTCCTCCCGGGCTATCTCCACGCGGGCCGTATCACCCTCGGCACGGACGCGCACGACCGAAAGCCCCCTGCCGTGCAGGTAGGCCTCGGCGCGTTCGATGCGCTCAAGAAGGTCATCAGAAACGTGCGTGCCGTATGGCATGCGAGTAAGCAGACACGACCCGGAAAGGCCGAAGGGGACCGGCACGCCACGGGACGACAGGATTGCTCGCACCATCTCACTGGTGATGCCTTCCTCTGCGAGGGGGCTGTGCACCCCATGCTCGCGCAGGGCGCAAAGGCCCGGGCGGTGGGTCCGTAGATCGTCGGCGTTCGTGCCGTCGACGACGGCGCCATGCCCGTGCTCCCGTGCCAGGGCACCCATGCGGGAGCACATCTCCCATTTGCAGCGGTAGCAGCGGTCGGGAGGATTGTCTCGAAGCTCTGAAGTGAAGGGAAGGGCTATCTGGTGGTAGTCGACGCCCCAGGAGCATGCCTGTTCCGACGCAT
Source organism: Candidatus Methanofastidiosia archaeon (assembly GCA_020854925.1). Lineage (GTDB taxonomy): Archaea > Methanobacteriota_B > Thermococci > Methanofastidiosales > NM3 > JAHKLV01. The sequence continues at coordinate 2,583 of JAHKLV010000224.1, forward strand.
GGCGCGTGTCTGACAGGGGAATATACGGGGCCGTTGCCGTGACGGCGGCCACATTCTTGCCACAGGCATCACGCGCGGCAAGGAGGACGAGCGTACTGTCCGTTCCCCCCGAAAAGGCTATAAGCGGCGCATCAAGCTCCTTGAGGCGCGATGTGAGCCGCCGGTATGCATCCCTAAGGTACAGGGCCATCACCCATGAGGAGGCCGATGCGCCGGTAGACCTCTGGAAGGGAAAGGCCCTGTTCCCGCGCGATACGTCGGCAGTCGTCATGCTCGGGCTTCGACTTGAGCCACTCGCCGCCGAGAAAAGCGTCCTTGACCCTGACCGGGCCGTAGGCCGTCTCCATCGTCCGTTCCTCGCGCCGGAGCATATGCTTATCCACCGGCATGGTGCGGACGCCAAGAGTGGTGGTCTCCCGAAAGAACGCCTCGATGACGTTATCCTTGGCATCCTCCTCACAGAGTGCGGAGACGAGGATCCCTGCTCGCCCCTTCTTCATCTGTACGGGGAGAAGGAGAACGTCACGTGCGCCGGCCTCATAAAGGCGCTCGGCCATGGGTCCGTGAAGCTCGGGGCTCATGTCGTCGATGGACGTTTCCACAAGAACGGCCCTGCCGTGGTCCCATCGCCCTTTTATCCCACCCGTTGCCCGTCCGAGGCAGGCGCGCAGCACGTTGGGTATCTCGGTATCCCGGCTCCCAAGGCCGTACCCCACGGCATCAATGACCTGTGCAGGGGGCGCGCCGAACGTGCCCACATACGTGGCGAGGATGGCGGCGCCCGTTGGGGTGGTGGTCTCGAAGGGAACGGCACCGAAGGTGACGGGAACGCCACGAAGAAGCGCAAGCGTCGCCGGC
>JAHKLV010000216.1 GCA_020854925.1 Candidatus Methanofastidiosia archaeon
GTCTTTTCGTTCGCGGGGTTTTTCTGTCTGTTCCAGGAACGTAACATCATACAGGAGGTCCGTGCTGTCAAGGAGCGCGTACCTGATGCCGTCCTCCTCCTGCAGCGCAAGGACTTTTCCCACCGTCCCGGTATTCTTGTACCGGGCGTACATGCCCACTTCAATCTGTTTCATCAAATCCCACCAGTATGGTCCAAAAGTTGTTATCCATGCCGATGACCTTCTTGAGGTAAAGGTCGGCAGGTGCAGAGACGCTTCCGCTCACCACGCCCGTGATGCCCTCGATGCCCGCAAGTTCGGGTACCGGCATGGGCGGCATGACAAACTGGCACTTACCTGCTCGCGGACGGTCCCGGTATATGACAAAGTCGTCGGTGATGAAGCTGGCTTGAGGATTGGCGCGCGCCGCCTCCCGCTGTTCCTCCTTGAGCCACTCGCCCACGACGTTACCCTGTTCGTCTATCATGACGGTCCACGCCGAAGGTGCTTCCCTAAATCCCTGATTGTCATCAGCAACCATGAGCAGCACGTGTGCGCGGTCCAGCGTACACCATACGCTCTTGTTTACAAACTCCATAAGCCCGCCGGCGGCACCGTTTTCCTCCGCAAGCTTTTCCAGCTTGCGAATGTGTATCTTTTCCTCTTCCCCGAGCTCCCGCACGTGCACGACACCGGGTATCTCTTCAAGCCTTTTTTTTACTTCATGAATCTTTTCCATAGTCAGCCACCTTCGCTCCATGCCTCTGCTAGACGGTCTGCTATCTCCCGCAGCTGGAAGACCGAAAGCGTCGTGATGCGCTCCTGCGCATAGGGGGCGCCGTCAGCAATGGCACGTATCTCATCTTTTTCTTTGTTAAACATTTCTCTCCCGTCGATGAGGGCGTTGCGTACGGTCTTGCGTTTGTGCGTAAAAAGGGCGGTAACGGTCTTTTCGTACCAGGTGTCCACACATACCTTCCGATGGGGCACGAGGCGCACCACCATCGAGTCGACGGCGGGAGGCGGATAGAACGCGGTGGGGGGGACCTTTCGCACAGGATACGTGTCGGCATAGCTGTATGCCATCATGGAGAGCCTGGACGGGGAACCTTCCCTGAGAAGCTTGTGGCATACCTCCTTTTGGAGGAGCAGTACCAGTTCTTCGAAGGGGAAGGGGAGGAGCCGGAAAAGGAGCGGCGACGAGATGGCATACGGTACCGACGAGATGCAGGCGTCAAAGGGCGGCAGGTCCACACAGAGGGCGTCCCCCTCAATGATATCGACGTTGTCCCAGTCGTACTCCTCACGAAGCAGCGCGACCATGGCCGGGTCCCGTTCGATGGCTATGACCTGGTCTGCCCGCTCTGCTAGAGCCGCGGTGAGGGTACCCGCACCCGGGCCGACCTCAAGGATGGTCCCGTGTGCGAAGGATGCCATGGCCTCGACCACGTGTCGTGACACGAGAAAGTTTTGAGAGAACGCTTTTTTTGCCGTGAGGCCGTGGCGTGCGAGGAGTGGGCGCGGGTCCCGGAACATACGTACACGTGGCCGCAGCTCGATAAAAAGGTATTCATCGCATCGGTTTGACGAAGATGAAGTACCGTTTCTTGTTTTCGTCCGTTTCCATGATCTCTTCGAGTATGCGTTTAGCAATCATGGTTGCGGGATCGGGTATCGAGGAAATACGGTCCTGTATGTCCTTGTAGGTTGCAAAGGGGGTTTTCTCACGTTCGGCAAGAATCTCCTTCATGAGTTTTTTCCCAACTCCGGGAAGGAGCTCTAGGCGGTGTGAGCGGATCGAGATGGGGCCTGCCTCGTTGAAGAACCGGACAAATCGCTCCTCCTCCTGTTCGGCGATGTCCTTGAGGATGACCTCAAGCTCCGTTCTCGCAAAGGAGGTGAGCTCGTCATAGCCTATGCGGCGCTTCACATGGGATATCTTCTGGCGCTCGCCCTTGCCGATGAACACCACATCGTGCGGCGCGACCTCTTCCCGTGGGACAACCTCAAGTATCGAGAAGAAGTTGACGCCGAGAATCTGCGCGAGCGGCACGCGCTTGTACGACGGCGTGTTGTCGCCGTAATGGCCGTTCGGCAGATAATCGAGCACTATGGCTTTTGTTTCAAATTTAGTTTGCATTATTCCCACCTCCCTGGGATTCCTTATCGATAGTTGTCCACTACTTCCAGAATCTTCGCAACTTCGTCATCGGTGAGTATTACGCGTTCTTTGGAAAAAATAACGTTGAGGTCTTCCTTGTCCCTGGGCATCAAATCGACTATCTTGACGATGCTTTCTTCCTTAATGCGAGGCACTTCCTCCCCAAGGCGCTCGACCATTTCCCTGGCCTGCTCGGGCGGAAGGTGGGTAAAGTACCGTATGATATCAAGTGCCACTTTCTGCTCGTAGAGGAGTTCCTCAGCGAGCTCACGCTCCTCGATTATGGCGCGGGCTTCTGCCTGCGTTACATTCCGTTCGTCAAGAATCTTTTTGCCGATCATTGCCATCACAGCGATTGGGCCTTAAGATGTTCTGGCCGGGAGATGATTACCTTTTTGGCGTTGCCGTCCCTGATTTCAAGGAGGAAGCTGCGCCCCCTCTGCTCCATGACGGTTCCCGTCTTCCCGTGGTACCGGGGGTGGGGCATGCCCTTGTGCACGGACGGTTCGAGCACAATGTGAACCTTTTGTCCCACGTCGAAGGTTGCAAGAGAGCGGGTTATCGGGATCATGCCCTTGTTCCGGCTCTTCTTTGACAGCTTCGTTCTCGTAGACCTTCTAAACCCTTTTGACTTGAGTGTCATTGTCATCACCTAATTATCGGTATCTTTGTGGATTGCCAACACATCCAACTGCTTGCACTGCACTTGCATGTTGAGAATTTGTGACACGCTGGGTTGGGTACGGCCCTCATCACCGGAGATGAGCTCCTTGATGTAAAGGCCGCCATCACAGTAAATCTCAAGTTCAGTAGTTTTACTGTTTTTCCCTATTACTTTATAAACCTTTCTCTTTCGAATAAGGTCACTTCTCCTATGTGAAACACGAATAGGAGTTCTTTGGTCGATTTCGCCGACTAATTCCTCTTCTATCCGTTTTATCTCTTCAATGGTAAGGGTTTTGTCAAGAATCGCATTGTATGTTTTTCTAAATGCCCCCATTTTGAGTGCTTCCACGAGTGACTTTTCACAGGGGGCGAGCCCGTGGATGGCAATACGCTCGTCCTCGTTGATGGCTGCCTCAAGGGCGGCATAGTCGAGCGTGCGCACTTTCGGGGAGAGTATCTCAATGACAAAAGGCCGACCATCGCCAAGCATTCTCACATCGATGTCCTCCCTTCCCGCACCGTGGAATCGCGTTTCCCTGCCCTTGGTGGCTGCAAGGAGCGGCTCGCCCACTATTTCCTCGACGGAGGTGGGGTACATCTTCCCCGTGTTGTTGCACCGGGGGCACCCTCTGCCGCGGCACGCCTTGCAATGCCATTTCGTCTGGGGGATGGTACGGTCATACTTGTTGTACGAACCAGAGAGCGTCAGGGACTTGAGGTGGTAAAAAACCCTCCCCTTGGGGATGTGTATCTCAAAGACGACATCGGGGTCTACAACATCGGCACGCTTACCCAATCGCTCCTCCAGGCGCTCACGAAGCTCCCGATTCATCTCGGTCTTGAAGCTACGCGCACCCCTGAGGTGGTAGGCGGACACGAGTTCCCCTTCCCGTTCCTGGGGCCCGGGGGGCATGACGATGCCCACGTTGAAGCTCTCATACTCGAAATCGGGATTGATGGTATCAGCAAGATGGAGGCCCGCCCTGACCTTTTCACAGATCTCGCATGGACCCTCGTCTGCATCGGGGATGCCAAGGCGTTCCATGCAGGTCCTGCAGAGCACCGGGCGTGATTCTGGCATGAGGGGGACTGTGTGCGCCGCTATAAGAAGGTTTGCGTTGCGTTGTTTCGCTTGCCCATGCCAACGCTTATAAATTCACTGGGATTTCCTTGTACATGGCATCCCCTCCGCCCCAGTATGCGCTCCTGGACGCGCATCCCGAAAAGGGGCTTGTGGCGTTGGCGGTGCCCATGATTGTCGCCTTTCTTTTCCAGACCGGGTTTAACATCGTCGACACCATCTTCGTGGGGCGGCTTGGCGCCGATGCCATTGCCGGGGTTAGTCTCGCTTTCCCGTTTCAGATGTTTGTCATCGCCGTAGGTTCGGGTCTCGGCATCGGTGCACAGTCCCTTATTGCCCGGTGCCTCGGCGCAGGGCGCACCCGTGAGGCGCATTCCGCGGCAGCCCAGGCCCTGCTTCTTGCGGTCGTGAGCGGTGGTATCACCACCGCGCTTGGTATCCTCAGTCTCCGGGCGCTTCTTTCGCTCCTGTCACCGCCTCCCGGAGCCTATGCGTACGGCGTGGAATACCTTTTTGTCATTCTCTCGGGTTCGATGTTTGTCTACCTCAACATCATCTCGAACGCCATTCTCCGTGGCGAGGGGGACACACGGCGCCCGATGAAGTTCATGGCGACGGCCGCTGTCATCAATACCGTGCTCGACCCGATCTTTATCTTCACGTTTGGGTGGGGCGTCGCCGGGGCGGCCGTTGCAACGGTTGTTTCGCGCGCCATCGTCACGGGACTGGCGCTCCACTACCTTTTTTTCAGCAAGAGGACCACGGTCAGGCCCGCCGTGGGGGCCCGCCTTGCCGATATCCCTGTTCTTGGCCGTATCGTGGACGTGGGGCTTCCTGCCTCCCTTTCACAGCTTGCCATGTCGCTTTCGCTCTTTTTCCTCAACGGCATCGTCTCTCCCTACGGCCGGGACGCGCTTGCGGCGTTTGGCCTTGGATTCCGCGTTGAGTCGGTGGTCTTTTTGCCTATGATCGGTATGGCAAGCGCGTTTGTGTCTGCCGTCGGCTACTTCAAGGGGTCGGGGCAGCAAGAAAAGATTCGGCACATTCACCGGTATTCGATGCGATTTCTCGTGGGGTTCATGTGCCTTTGTTCCCTCACGTTTTTTCTCTTTCCCGATATCATCCTTTCGGTCTTCACCGACGAGGCAGGAGTTCTGGCCATGGGGCGGACGTACCTTCGCGTCCTGTGCTTGTTTTATCCCGTCCTGCCCCTTTCTTTTTTGGCGGCCTCGGGATTCCAGGGGATGGGGAAGGGATATCCTTCCCTCTTTCTTGCACTCATACGCTCGGGATTCATTTCGGTGCCCTGTGCCCTGCTCTTTACCACCTATTTAGGACTCCCCTTACCGTATGTCTGGCTTTCCATCGCACTGGGGGACCTGCTTTCTTCCCTCGTGGGACACGCCTGGTTCATGACAGCGTTACGTGAACGCTTGCCTGATGAAGGGGGACGTTAGGAGCAGCCGCTCCATCCGCACGTCTTGCAGATGCCCTGATTGCACCCCTCCCCGAAGTCCAGGGGGCTTCCGCATTCCGGGCACGGCGGTGCCCCTTTCACCGTCTTTATGTTCCAGTCCTCGAGCGTCGTCACCGACATGCCCTTGGCGGCGAGCTCGATGCACTTTCCCACCACGTCTGCACACGATATGCCTTCGGCCTTGCTGTTCTTGAGGGCAGCGATGCAGCTGACCTTGCCGAGCTGGCGCACGAACTTCTGGTAGGGGACGCCGTTTTGCAGTCCGGTGGATATGGACCTCCCAAGCGCATTGGAGTTCGCCTCGCAGCCACCTTTTCCCACGGTTCGGATAAAGA
>JAHKLV010000126.1 GCA_020854925.1 Candidatus Methanofastidiosia archaeon
CAACGATGCGTGCCACGAGCCGGTCCTTTCCCACCTTCATGAGGCGGTGGAAGCACATGTTCTGGCCGAGCTCCGGGTCGGCGACGACGGCCACGCCCGACGTGATGTAGGGCCCGCCGTCACCCGCAAAGTGCGTGAGGAGGGGAAGCGCGCCAAGGTCGGCGGGAAGGCGGACGTCCTTGCACGGCCCGGTCTCCCAGACCGGCGGCCGCGTGTCGGCGTCAAAGGCCTGGGACAGGTGCGAAAGCATGGCCTCCTTCCTGATGCCCAGCGCCATGGCGTAGAACTCCCGGCTGCTGCCCATGCCCGCGAGGATGGGCATGTCGTACCCTTTTGGCGCCGTCATGAGCACCGGCGAGCCGTCGTGGCGGACGGCAAGCGCCGCCGCCTCGAGGTGCGTGTCCACCGGACGGTCGATGCGGTGCACCATGCCGGCGGCGTCCATGCGGGCAAGAAGCCCGCGCAGGCTCGGCTCGTCCATCACACGCCCCTCCAGGACGGCAGGTCGTGTGCGATGCCCAGGGCGTCAAGCGCCTTTCCCACAAAGAACGCCGTGACGTCCCCTATGGTCCGGGGATGCGTGTAGTAGGCCATGACCGGGGGGAGCATGACCGCCCCCGCGAGGATGAGCGTGCGCATGTTCTCCACCGCCATGAGGGAGAGCGGCGTCTCCCGCGGCATGAGGACAAGCGGCCTGCGCATCCGCAGGCAGGTCTCGGCCGTGCGCGTGATGAGGTTGTCCCCGTAGCCGTGGGCGATGGACGACAGGGTCTTGAGCGAGCACGGGGCGATTATCATGGCGTCCGGCGCGGCGGTGGACGAGGAGACGGCGGTGGCGAGGTCGTGCTCGCCGAGCGCCGTGGTGGCCAGCGCGCGGGTCGCTGCCACGTCGCAGCCCTCGAGTAGGGCTATCTGCGGCGCGGCGTCCGATACGATAAGCGTGACGTCATGCCCCCGCGAGGCGAGGGCCTGTGTTATCTCATGGCCCAGGCAGTAGCCCGAGGCCCCTGTTATTCCCACGGCAAGGTGCATGCTCATTCCTCCTTACGGGTGCCCTGACCGCCGATGGTCGTGGCGATGATGCGGGCGCGCGTCCGTTCAAGGGCGGCGCGTACCGCGTCGCGCGTGTCCGCCTCCACGAGGGCGAACATGATGCCGCCCCATCCGCTGCCGGAAAGCTTCGCCCCCAGGGCCCCGGCGTCGCGCGCCTCCGCGATGCAGTCGTCGAGCTTCGGGTGCGAGACGCCGAGCGCCGAGAGCAGGAGCTGATTGCGGTCCATGAGCTCGCCGATGCGCTGGCGGTCCCCCCGCGCCACGGCATCCTGCATCCGCTCCGTCACCGCGCCGATGGCCTCGAAGACCTCGAAGACCTGTTCCTTCTTCCTGTCGATGAGGCTGGGCACGTGGTAGCCCACCGTGAGGAAGGTGGGTGCGAAGACCCCCGTGTCGGCGATGATGATGTCAAGGTCGAGCTCGCCGAGGCGGCGGGCACGCACCCGGTCCCCGTCGCGCTGGATGTGGTGGAATCCCCCCATGCTCGACGAGAAGATCTCCGAACCGCTTGCCTTGCCCCCGTGGATGTTCCGCTGGATGGGGAGGAGGCGTTCGTAGTAGGCCTGCGGGCGGATGCCGAGGTCAAAGGCGTCGCTGCAGGCGGCAAGGAAGCTGCACAGGACGGCCGTCGACGACGACATACCGCTCTTGAGGGGGATGTCCGAGGTGATGTGCGCCTCGAGCCCCGTCGGCAGGGGGAGCGTGGAGAGGAGGTCGAGGAAGACGGAAAGCTCGGGATTGTCGGTCCGCGGCCTCACGGTCCCCCCGTCGAGCTCCGCCTCGATGGTGCCGCACGTCTCCGAGTGTATCCGTATGTCGGGCGCGTCGAGAGGCGTGAGGCGGACCCGTGTCCTGCACTCCACCGAGCACGTGATGGCGGGGTAGCCGTAGACCACGGCGTGCTCGCCGCAGAGGAAGATGTTTCCGGGGCTTGATGCTGCAAAGGTCATGGTATCAGCTTGGAAGGGTGATTATTAAAGGGATGGGTCCGGCCTCCTGCAGGCCGCAAGGACGGCGGGAAGGGCGCGCACCACGTCGTCGGCGGTAAAGAACGTCTCGAGAGAGGCGTGCACGGCATCGCCCGCCCTGCCCGCGGCGTACGCCGCGGCACATGCCGAGGGAAGCGGTCCGTTCATGCACGCGAAGGCGGCGCACAGGCCGGCAAGGACGTCTCCCGTCCCCCCGGTGGCCATGCCCTCGTTTCCCGTGGTGTTCGTCCAGGTCTGCACACCGTCCGAGACGATGTCGGTCACCCCCTTGAGCAGGATGGTGCACCCGGCTTCCAGCGCCGCCGTTTCCACGGCGGCGCAGCGTGCGCGCACGCCCTCGGGAAGGGGCCCGAAGAGCGCTTCATACTCCCCCGCATGAGGGGTGAGGCACATGGTCGGCATGCACAGGTCGGTGCGGCCCCGCAGCGCGAAGAGGCCGTCGGCGTCGACGACAAGGGGCCGTCCGGCCCGTTCCATGAGGGCGAGGAGCGCGTCAACCGTCTCGGGATGGCGTCCGGCGCCCACGCCGCACAGGATGCAGTCTGCCCGGCCCACGGCGGGCGCGTCGAGGAGCGTCCTGTCGAGGTGCCCGTCGCCCGCCTCCTCTATGATGAGGTCGGGAGAGGCGGCGCGCAGGGAGCCGGCGGCTGCGCGGGGACACACCATGTGCACGAGGTCCACGACGGGCGCGGCAGCCCGGCCGGCGAGTGCCGGGGCGCCATGGTACCGCGTGCTCCCTCCCACCACGGCGACAACGCCGCCCTGGCGCTTGTGGGCGTCATGCGGCCTGCGGGAAAGAAACCGCACGTTTCCCGGCCCGCACCTTCGCTGCATGAGCGAGGGGATGCCGATGGACGCCACGAGCGCCCCGGGCACCTTGGGGACATGGAGCGATATCACCTCCTCTGCATCGATGGCGCAGTCCGTCCCATACCCCGAGGGGATGTCAACGGCAAGCACGGGGGCGCCCGAGGCGTTGGCGGCGGCGATAAGCCGCGCGTAGGGTCCACGGGGCGTTCCGGCCACGCCCGTCCCGAGTAGGGCGTCGATAACGAGGTCGTAGGAAGAGAGGTCGGGGGGTGATGACCCGTCGGCAACGGTCACGTCGCAGTA
>JAHKLV010000016.1 GCA_020854925.1 Candidatus Methanofastidiosia archaeon
CATGGCGTGCTTCGGATAGTGCTCATGCTGGCGGCGCCAGAAGTCGGGGGTGTCGGTGACAAAGGAGTAGGACCCCTCGTAAACGGCCACAGACTCCTCAGCCGGCCCCATGATAAAGGCCGCACCGCCGGCGGCGGCCGTGTATTCCAGCGCATCGCCTGGCTGGCCCTGGGCCGTGTCGACGCCGATTGCCATGGCGTAATCCGCCATGCCGGACCCCACGTACCCTATAGCCCCCTGAAGGGCCTCGGTGCCTGCCTTGCAGGCAAATTCCCAGTCCGCGGCGTTGATGGCGGGGGTGGCGCCGATGACCTCCGCCACGATGGTGGCGGTAGGTTTGACCGCGTAGGGCTTTGATTCGGTGCCGACCCATACCGTGCCCAGAAGCGCAGGGTTGAGGGCAGCGCGGGCAAGGGCGTTCTTGGCAGCCTCGCAGGCGATGGTGCATGCGTCCTCGTCAGGCCCGGGGACAGATTTCTCCTTTACCGGTACCTGGTCGGGATTGTTTCCCCAGACGCGGGCGATGTCAGAATTCTTGATGCGATACATTGGGATGTAGGCGCCAAAGCCCGCAATCCCAATATTTCTCATGGTCTTCATGATGTCAACCTCACTTCTTATGTGTGGCCGTAAGAGGCCTTAAAAAGGTATCGGTATATAACGGTTATATATTCGTTGTTTGTCGAATATATCGACATTAAACGAATACTTTTTCGTTATATAGCGATACCATGAAATGCAACGGATGCGATAGGTGCAATACTGGTGCTTACTCGGCAATCCCTCTCAGATTCCGGATAAGCATGTCGATGGAGGGCATATTGGACAGGATGAGGGGTATGCGCTCGATTTCGGCTATCTTGATGGCGACCTCGTCCATCTTCTCCGGGCCGTTTACCACAACCACCGACGGTTTGAGCCCCTTGACCTTGATGGCCACGAGCGGCGAACGGCCGGTGTCCACCTTGGTAAAGACAAGGGCGCGCTCCGTGGACCACCCGTACAGGCGCAGGAACTCATCGGCGGACATCTCGAGGATGGCCTTGATGCTGTCGATGACGGTGTACCCGTAGATGGGGCGGTAGGCAAGGTCCGCGTTGGCAACGATAGTGCCTTCAACGTAGGAGCACAGGTCGGCAATCTTTATGGGGACGGAAAACTCCCTGACATCGATGATGGCCTCGGTGGTAAGGTCGGTGGAGAACATCCTGCCAAAGGCATGGATGACCTTTCCCCCGCTTTTCTCGTCCAGGTCCAAAAGGCCCTCCACGAACTTCTTGATGGTGGTGGAACCGGGCGACTTCCTCCTTCCCCCCTCATAGTCGGAAAGGACCGAGGATGAAACGCCAAGGCATTTGGCAAGGTCGGTCTGGGTGACGGCAAAGATCTCGCGCCACTTGCGCATGGTCTTACCGGGGTCGTCGGAGAGCGCTATCTCTCCTGCCATGCGCTTTGCCAGCTTCTCCTTGGCGGCCGAAATCATAGGTAGAAGATGCAAAAAAAAGTATAAATATCTTTCGGTGATTGCTAAAAGAGGAATAGACGATTAACACAATTCCCTTATCCCAGGTGTTTTCGTGCCATGACCCGCTCCCTCGTGTAGAAGTAGAGGATGTCATCCTTGTGGACAATGCCCACGGGCGTGCCGGACTTGTTCACGACGGCGATATCGTTGACCCGTTTCTCGTTCATGATGACGAGGGCGTCAAGGACGGGGGCGTACTGGTAGATCTCCAGAAGGCCCTCCTCGCCCTCGTAGCGGTCCATGACATCCTTGACGGGCACGATGCTCAGGGTGTCGATGGCGCGCTCGTGGGGGATCCTGATGCCGCGGCGGAGAAGGGCAAGCTCGTAGATGGTGCCCTCGTGATGGTGGTGCACAAACGCGCGGGTGAGAAAAACGCCCATGGTGAGCGGCAGGATGATGGAATAGTCACGGGTAATCTCGAAAAAGAGGATGATGGCCGTCAGCGACGCCCCGGTCATGCCACCGAGCATGGCCCCCATGCCCACGTTGGCATACGCTATGGGCTCGATGCCCGGGAAGACCATGCCGGCGGCAGTCCCAAAAGCTGCCCCCAGCGACGCGCCCACGAAGAGGGAGGGCGCAAGAATGCCGCCGGATCCCCCGCACCCAAGGGTTATGGAGGTCGTTGCCATCTTCATGATGGTAAGGAGGAGCAGGAAGAGCACGGTGTAACCGGCCGTACCGCTGAGGATGGTGGACATGGTGGAATAGCCGACACCGTACACGAAAAACTGCCCATAGACGTGGTACATGGCAACGCCGAGCACCCCCACCGCCAGGCCACCCACCACCGGTTTCGCGTAGACGGGCGCCTTCCATCTCGAGAAGGCACCCTCGACCGCATGCAGCATCTTGATGTAGAAGATGGCGACAATGCCCACGAAGATGCCAAGAAGGATGTACAGGGGAAGCTCGTATCCCGAGGTAAGGGCGTAGTGCGGCACGCTGAAGGCAGGCTCGTTGCCCAGGAAGTAGCGGGACACGTAGGTGCTTATAGACGTTGAAAGCGCAAGGGGCACCATGGTGCGCACCGAAAACTCAGGGAGAATGAGCTCCACGGCAAAGAGGATGCCCCCAAGCGGTGCGTTGAAAATGGCGGCAATGCCCGCCGCCGACCCGCAGCCGAGAAGCGTGATGGTCTCGATGCCCGAGAGGTGCAGGCGCTGGCCGACAACAGACCCGAGCGAGGCGCCTATCTGCACGATGGGGCCCTCGTCGCCGGCGGAACCGCCCGACCCGATGGTCAGCGCCGACGCAATGGTCTTGAACACGGCCACCCTGCCGGGGATCCGTCCCTTGTTCGTATAGACGGCGGCCATGACCTCGGGTACGCCGTGGCCCTGCGACTCCGGAGAATACTTCCGGAGAAGAAAGACAACGAGCACGAATCCAACGGCCGGGACGAGGAAGGTACCGTAGCCCCAGATGGAGTGGAGCGGCTCATGCTCGTTTACCAGAAATCCGAACCGGCCTTCCATGGCGATGTTGTGGACAAATCCGGTGAGCGTACGAAAGGCGATGGCGCCAAACCCCGCCAGGACCCCCACCACCATGGGAAGGATGTAAAAGGTCCATTCGAATCGAAAGAACTTGGAAATGTCCATCAGGTCACAAGAACCACGAGCCATTAAATAATTTTTGTCACTCTTTTCTTCTGATTGAAGAAAAGGGGAGGGTTAGCCCCCTACCCCTTTGAAATGATGCCTTCTGCAGCGAGGATGCCCGTCACCGCCGCATAGACGATGCCGCGGGAATGTCCCGAGGCGTCGCCAGCCACATAGAGATTCGGGATGTTTGTCTCCATGTGCCGCGACACGGGGTACTTCGTGTCGTAGAACTTGATCTCAGCGGCGTAGAGGAGCGTTGAATCCGACGCAATGCCCTCGATGACCGAGTCGAGGCGTTCCACCGACTCGACGATGTTCGTGACGATGCGGTGGGGAAGCGCCATGGAGATGTCCCCCGGCGTGGCGTTCTTCAGGGTGGGGGCCACCTGGCACCGCTTGATGCGATTCCAGGTCGAGCGCCTGCCCATGATAAGGTCCTTGTACCGCTGGAGGATGGGTTTGCCGCCGCCGATGGTGGTGGCAAGGCGCGCGATGGAGCGGCCGTACTCCGTGGTGTCCTCCACCGGGTCGGTGAGCTGGATGCGGGTGAGAAGCGCAAGGTTTGTGCAGTCCGACTTCTCCTCCTTCTTCGCATGGCCGTTGACCATGACAAAGTCAGGATAGTTCTCCTCGGTGACAAATCCCCGGGGATTCGTACAGAACGTGCGCACCATGTCGTCGTAGGTCTTCGTGTAGAGCTTGAACTTGGCGTCGTACATGATCTGCTCTACCGGCTCGTAGAGCGTCGCGGGGAACTCGACCCGTACACCGACGTCGATGGGGCCGTACTTGTTCTCGATGCCGAGCAGGCGCGCCTGCGTCCGGAACCAGTAGGCGCCCGCCCTGCCGGGCGCGACGATGAGATAGTCGCCGGCGTACGTGGCGTTCTCGGCCTTGGCAAAGAACTTGCCGCCCTGGCACTCTATCTGGTGTATCTTTGTCTTCGTGAGAAAGGTGACGCCCCGCGCCTTGAGCTCCTTGTAGAACCGGTCGATGATAAGGGGCGTCTTGTCGGAACCCATGTGGCGCTGCACACCGGAAATGAACTCGATGCCGCTCGCCGAAGCCTTGCGCCGCAGCGAGTTGAGGTCGTCCTTGTTGTCACCGTAGATATGCACGTCGGCGCCGTAGCGCAGGAAGGTCTCGTCGACGAACTTGATGTACTCGGCTATCTCATCGTACGAATGGTGGAGCGAGTCGGGGTCTCCCCCGATGCGCGGCGTGAGATTGAGCTTGCCGTCGGAAAGCGCCCCGGCACCCCCGATACCGGCATAGATGTCGCAAGGGTCGCACTGCGTGCACATGTTGTGCGACTGCGTATGGCACCTCCTGTGCGTCGACTCCTTGCCCATTTCCAAAACAGTGATACGATGCTCGGTCTCCCGAGAGAGCTTGTCTGCGGCAAAGAGGCCTGCAGGCCCCGCGCCAATGATAATGACATCCATACGTATGAATCGTGCCGTGCCGTGCCTTTTAAACTTTGTTGCTCGAAAGCGAAACAACGCCACTACATGATGACAGACAGACCAGTAGGTCGTCGACCGTGTTCCGGAAGGTGCCAAGGTCGTCGGAGCTCACGAGCACATAGACCCGCTGGGTGCCGTGTACCGTACGCGCCCGCGTCCCATGATACGGCTCGTTGTCGATGGAAACAGCCTCGGCAAGGCTTTTCGCCGCCTCGGGCGACACCATGTCGATGGTAAGGGCAACCTTGAGGCGGGCCGGTATCTGGGAAAAGAGAAGATACGTGAGGCGGGCCTTGAACTCATCGAGGGCCTCGGGTATGAGCGTGGCCCCTGCGGCGACATCGTGGCCCCCGCCCTTTCCATTGCTGTGTGATGCGGCATAGGCCATGGCGGTGCCAAGGTGCATGCCGGCCTCAAGATGCTCCGCACGAGCCCGGGCCGACGCCTTGAGGCCGTACGGTGCGCCCGAGATGACCACCAGCGGCTTTTCGGGAAACTCTTCCAACAGGTCCTCGGCAAGCACACCTGAAAACCCGGGTTCGAGTGACTCAAGGTACACAAACGTCGCGAGGTGCTCCTTGCTCTGCGCAACGACCTCCGCCCGCGCCGCACGGATGGCGGCGAGCTGTCGGTCGTAGCGCGCCGTGTAGTCAGCGTGGATTTCCTCGGCCTCCAGCGCTGCCGCCCGGTCGCCCTCAAGCATCCGCACGGCAACTTCGGGTCTGTTGACGCTGGCGCACGCGTCGATGAGCTTGGCGGCAGAGAGGGCAGAGATGCGCCCCTCTGCAAAGGGAAGGCAGCCCACCACCAGATGCTCGTCGGGCTCGCCCTCGAGGCACCCTATCGTGCGGGCATCCTCGACAAGAAGCGCGTTAGGCCCCCGAAATCGTGAAAGGTACTGCTTGTCCCCCATGGCGCCGACGATGGCAAGAGGTGCAAGCCGTGTGTTTGACGCATCATACGCACGCATGACCAGATACGCCACCCCCGCCCCCGACAGCTCCCTCGTCCCGTCGATGCCAAAATCCCAAGGATTGAGGAGGCGCTGGTGCGTGTGAGGTGATGGATGGTGGTCAAGGACGTAAAACGAGGAAAAGGTCCGGGAAATAACGGGTATTTCCGTGCTCCCGTAGTCCACGAACACTGGCGTCCTGCCGCCGGCCATGCGTGCCATGTCCTCCATGCGCATCCCGTGGCGGATGATGCGGACCTCGACGTCGGCGCCGGGCATTCCGAGCTTGAGGATGAGCGCCGCACAGATGCCGTCGGTGTCACGGTGCCCGAAGACGACCAGCTGCCGCTCCGTTCTCAGTGCGTCTGCGACGTCTGTGCATGCGGATAGAAATGCGTTCATGGTATCAAAAAAAAAGGAAAAAAGGAAAGGAAAAGCCGATTACTTCACCAGCAATCGAGCCTTCACTGGGTTGTAATACCAGGTGGAGGCAAGCTTTCCTGTCCGCTTGTAGTACTTGCCAAGACGGCGAATCTTTGATTCGGTCAGCTTGAGGCCCCGCGTGGAGTGCTTGTCCTTTGGGTGCTCCTCAAGGTGCTTGCGAAGCAGGACCGCCTTGGTGATAAGGTTGAGAATATCCTCGGGCAGTTCGGGCAGCAGCTCGTGCTCCGCCATGATGGCCTGGATCTTCTTACCGGTAGAGAGGGGCACGTCGACGATGCCATGCTGGTCGCGCAGCACGATACCAATCATCGATGACGAAAGGCCCTTCTTTCCATAGTCCGCCACGAGGGACTCTATCTCCTCGGGGGAGTATTCCTCCCACTGCGGACGCTCAGTTCGCAAGGGGTGTGTCGAGGCCGACTTCCCCTTCTTTCGTGAATGCATTCTTGCCATTTCAACACCTACGCTCTGACAGGAACGACACAAACGCCCGCAGGGACATGCCCCGGTGGGAGACTGCGTTCTTTTCCTGTTGTTCCATCTGCCCAAACGTCAGGTCATATCCGGTAGGCACGAAAAGGGGGTCGTACCCGAATCCGCGGGTCCCTTCCAGCCGTGTGCTGATATGCCCCAAGGTCTCACCTATGAACAGATGCGGCTCCGTCCCGTCGTGGTATGCGATGACCGAACGGAAGACGGCGGACCGGTCCTGTGCCCCCTCCATGAGCCGCATGATGCCGGCATTGCCGATGGTCTCATGAACATACCGCGAATAGGGGCCGGGAAATCCGCCTAAAGCCTTGATAAAAAGGCCAGCATCTTCTAGTAAGCACGGCTTTTTAAGCTTTTCCATGCACCAGGCGATGCCGGCGAGGGCCACCTCCTCAAGGCTGTCAGCCTGCACCTCGGGGTAGCCGAGGTCTGCCTGCCTGACGGTGATGCCACAGGGGGAGAGGAGCGCTGCCGCCTCGGCAAGCTTGTGCGCGTTGCCGGTGACAAACGTGACTGTCCGCTCACTCGGTCCGGTCAACGTAGCGCCCCCTCAGCTCAATTTCGGCGATGCGCTCGATGACGGCCTGGCCGGCATCCGGCCGACGGGCAGAGTACGCATCGCAAAACAGCGCCCAGAACGGCTCCCAGTGTGCATAGTGCGTGCTCTTGAGCGCCTGCTTGAACAGGTGCAGGTCAACGGCCTGCTTCTCTATTTCAGGGGATATCTCCCCGAGTCCGAAATCGATGAAGACGACCGACGGTTCCCGCCAGATCATGTTCGAGGTGGTAAGGTCCCCGTGGACGATGCCCGCCTCGTGCAGGGACCCGACATCGGTGCCGATGGCAGCCAGGAGCCCGCAGGACCCTTCGGGGTCCTCTTGGAGCAGCTCCTTGACACGCGGCCCGGGCACGTGCTCCATGACAAGGGCATAGGACGCGCGGTCCACGAAAAGGAGAACCGGCGTGGCGACGCCGGCGGCCTTCGCCTCGTGCAGGAGCTTTGCCTCGTGCAGCGTGCGCGAGAGGACGATCCGGTGGTCGAGCTCCGGTATGCGGTAGGCCTTGCGCACCCGCTCCTTGATAACAAGCTCGTAGGGAAGCGGTGTGCCAAAGACCTCCTCGGCGCTCGCGCGGTACAGCTTACCCTCCGCCCCCTGATTAATGAGCTCCATGGAACACCTCCAGGACCTCGTCTGCGGGATGCGAGCCCTCGCGGTACACCTTTCCCTCTATGCAGTCGAGGATGGTGGACGGCGGGCGGGATGAGAGCACCCCGCCGTCAAGGGCAAAATCGATGAGGGGGAGCGTCTGAGCAAGCGAGCGCATGATGTCCCCTACCGCATAGGGATTCGGGTCACCAGCCCTGTTGGCGCTCGTGGACACGACAGGCACCGGTATCGATGAGAGGAAGGCCTGCGAGAGCGGGTCGGAAGGGATACGCAGCATGATCTGGCGCGGATTGACGATATCGGGGATGCCACGCTTGGGAACGACCACCGAGATGCCGGGAAACGCCGAAAGCACCGCTTGTGCCGGGGGG
>JAHKLV010000134.1 GCA_020854925.1 Candidatus Methanofastidiosia archaeon
ACCATCGTCGACTACAAGTCGTCACTGACGCCGCTGACGCCCTCGGGCGCCATGAAGCGCATGCAACCCGCGCTTTCGGGCGATGAAGTGGACTACCAGCCGCTCGTCTACCTTGCCAAGCTGCGTAAGGAAACCCCGGGAACCACGCTCACGTTCCTGTATGTCTACCCCCTTGGGGCCAAGCATGAAATGATGCGGGGAAAGGGCAGCGTGGAAGACCTCCTCCTGAAGGTGGTGTACCGGCCCTACTCCTTTGCATCATTCCTGGAAACGCCGTCATCGCTCGAGTGCTTTGCGACATCGAAGGACCGGACGGCATTCCTTAACGACAAAGGCTGCGAGAGGATTGCCCGGTGGGTTTCCGAACATCCGTTTCCCGATCCGCTCCGCGGGGCAGGAACCCGTGAACTGACCGCCTACACCGAAGCGCTTTCGGCGGCTTTCGGCTCAGAAAAGGGGGCGCAAAGCCTCGTATCCGACATCGCCGCATTCAGGAAAGGCAAGGCCGGGTACAACAAGGCAACCCGGGCGGTCTACCTCTTCGAGGACGACCTGGACGCGTTCCTATCCTTTGTCGATACGCAGCTGTCACGGATGCGCGAATGCCTGCGCACCGGCTTTTCACGGGAACCACTGAGTACATCGCTGTGCGGGTCATGCGAATACCGTGACCTGTGCTGCGGGGGGTGGGACTGATGGTGGACAACAGGGAACAGGATGAGGTGGTCAACACCATCAACGGCGTCATCGCCGTTGACGCCGGGCCGGGGACGGGGAAGACCTACACCATCACGAGGCGCTACATGCGCATACTCGAGCGCCGCCCCGACCTAACACCGCGGGACATCATAGTCCTCACCTTCACGCGCAACGCGGCGGAAAACATGAAGGAAAAGATTGTGAACGCGCTCCTCGACTCGCCGTATGCCCTTGACCTCATGGCCCTTTCAATCTCGACCTTCCATTCGTTTTGCAACACGGTGCTCTCCGCGGAACCAACCAACGCCCCCCGCCATCTCGGCATCGATGAGACCCTCTCCCGCGGATACCGCATCGTGCAGACAGACGTCCTTGAGCGGACGTTTTTCAAGCGGGTCTTTGATGCCTTCAAGGAAGAACATGAAGACGCGTACCGAGACATTTTCTGTATCGTGGGCGGCGCGTACGCCGAGGTGCTTGCCATCATACGCCGCCTGCTGTCCCGCGGCATCTTTCCCACGGCTGACGGCTGGTTCCTTGAGGGCGAAAAGCTCCTCGACGGCGACCCAGAAGCGTTTTTGGACCTGGTCGGCAGGCTCAACGAACCGGGCCAAGGTGCCACGAAGCCGGTGCAGTCGCCCCTGCGCAGGCGATTCGGCCCGGTAAGCCAGAACGCTGTCTGCCTCGACCTTCCCAACGACCTGTACCTTCCGCTCAACCTCGAACCCCGGCGGCTGGAGGAGGCGGCACGGGAGGACCGCGGCAGGCTCAAGGCGTTTGTGCATGACATATATCTTGCCTACATCAGGAAGTCGGTGGAAGAAAATCACCTCTGTTTCGATTTCCTTACCATGTTTGCCTTCCTCCAGCTCTATCATGACCCCGGGCTTCGCGCCTCGGTCGCCGTGCCCTATGTCATGATAGACGAATTCCAGGACACGAACGACATGCAGCTCATGCTTACGCTCATGCTCCTGCGCGAGCCGAATCTGTGCGTGGTCGGTGATTGGAAGCAAGGCATCTATGGATTCAGGAACGCCACCATCGAAAACATCGTCAACTTTCCCGAAAAGGTCAGGGAGGCTGCATCCGCTCTCAACAGGGGCAAAAGGCGCGTACCCGACCTTCCCGAACCCCGCTTGATGGGATTTGTCCTCAATTTCCGGAGCTCGCAGGCGCTCCTTGACGCAGCGCCGCAGGCACTTCTCATTCCTGCCACGAAAGACGAGCCCTTCGACCCAGACGAGACAGACGCCCGCATCCTACGCCTGGTGGCACACCACGAGTACGGCCCGCACACCGGCTTGCGCTGCTACCGCGCCGCATCGAAGGAGGATGAGACTGCCCTTGTCCTTGCGGTCATCCAAGATATCGTCCAGGGCACCTCGTACCGCATCATGGACCCTGCCACCGGGACGACACGCACCCCCGCCTACGGGGACATTGCCGTGCTCACCCGTACGAGGGATGTTGGCATCCGGCTCAGGGAGCAGGGGCTTTCGGCCGGCATCCCCATAAACTACGACGGGGGCATCGAGCTTTTCGCCACACGCGAGGGGGCGCTGCTCCTCGCGTGGTTGCGGGTGCTCTCTTACCGGCACGACGCCAGGGGCTGGACCGTGCTTCTCGAACACGCAGGCTGTACTTTTACGGAAAAGCGGCGTATCCTTAGGACGACCCCGCGCGAGAAACGCCCCTATCCCCCCTTGCTAAGCGACGCGCGGGGCCGGCTCCTGCGACACAAGGCCAACATCGTCGAGCTGGTGACCCAGGTCTTTTATGAGTCGGGGCTGCGTACCGCCGTCTCTGAAGCCATCATACATGTGGTGCGCACCCTCTTTGACGCATACCCGCTCTCGCTTGAGGAGCTGGTCACGTATGTGGAGGACAATATTACGAATCGCGAGCAGTATGACGTCGGCCTGGTTACGACACCGGATGCGGTCACCGTCCAGACCATTCATGGGTCAAAGGGGCTCGAATACCCGGTCGTCATCATTGCCGACTGCAACAAGAACAGATTCCCGGCACAGGGCGGGGACAGCGACGCCATGTACCTTGACGACACAGGGGGGCTACGGTGCAAGAAGGTATACGGGACAATTGGACCCTACCACTGCATACACCCCAGCTGGAAGACACGCCTTGTCAACGCTACCCGCATTCCCTCGTACGACGAGGAACGGCGCCTCTTTTTTGTCGCCATCACACGGGCAAAGCAGTACGTTGTCCTTACCGCCGCCGACACGCCGTCACCATTTTTCGACGCTGTGTGCACGTGCGAGGACATCCCGCCACCGATGCGCCCCGTGCCGGCGCCGCATGCACATAAGGAAGCACCCCTTCCACCCCCTGCATCCCAGGGAAAAGGCGCGCCCGCCGTGCTGTCAGCCCACGATATCATGGGAGCGTATGCACTCGATACGGGCAGGGGAACAGCATACGGCATCATGGTACATCACATGGCCGAGCGGATGGCTCGAGGACTTGACGTACGGGGGCCGCAGGAAGTCCGTCTCCGCCTCGATGCCCTGTTAGCTTCGCTTAGGGGGGCGACGCTGCACACGGAGGTAGACTGTATGATCCCCCTGGGGGGCGCCATGGTGCGGGGCACCATCGACCTTTTGGCAGACTTTGGCGACCGATTTGCCATCTACGACTACAAGACCGACCTCACGACGGATAACGTGCCTGCATACAGCATCCAGCTATCGGTCTACTATCATGCTGCCCGGGACTATTTGAAAAAAGAGGGAACATGCCACCTTGTCTTTGTAGAGCAGGACAGCACGGTGGATGTCGCCCCCCTCGGGAAGGATGCCCTCGGGGAGCGGGTGCGGATGTATCTGGAAGGGGATACCCTTCACGGTTCGTAGGTGGCGCCGATATTCCAGGCATCGCCCACCTTTTCTCCAATACCCCAGTAGGTCCTAGAACCGGTGGCGTAGAGGATAGGGCGCATCTTCTCGATATCCGGTGCCCCATCCGTGAGCGCATCACCCGATACGTAGCACTGGACAACCTCGCCGATGACGATGGCGTCCTTGCCCCCGATATCGAGGCGCTTGGCGACACGGCAAGCAAGGTTGACAGGGCACTCGCGTATGAGCGGTGCATGGTCACATTCGCCGTAGAAGACGTCAAACACACCGGACTTGTCTGTCGTGGCACCGCTGTGCATCCCGACGTAGTCGGTACGAGCCACCAGATTCTCCGAGGGGATATTGATGCTAAATGACCCGTGCTCCTCGATGCCGCGCATGGTGTAGTGGCCGGGATTCGAACCGATTGCCACCATGGCGGGGCCGTTGTTGACGACGCCGCAGTAGGCTATGGTCATGAAGGTAGGTGCGCCTTCCACGTCGGCGCCCACGATGGCCGCCGGCATGGGAAACACGAACGGTACTGAACCCATTTTCACCTTTTCCATACTATCACAGAATGGAATAGAAGGTTAAGTACATAAATATAACGCTTCATGTAGAGATAAACCCTAATATGGAACAGGATTCCTCATTCTTCCGGCACCGAAGGTGTGTGCCGCGGGCAGCGCTCATTCGGGCAGGTGCCGTCGGGAGAAAACGGCGTATAGCACAGGGGACAGCTGTCGCTCCACTTCGTGAAGTAACCGTTGGGGAGACGGTACGTCTTAAAAAGATCCACAAGCTGCGAGGTGAACGATTCCCGGTCTTCGACCGACACAAACACGGCTTCATAGTCAAAGGACAGGCGGGCCGACCCGCAGGGCATGACCCATTTGCCATCCTCAAGGCGATATCCATCAGCAATATCCAGGAAAAGCCGCGGCACAAACACATCGGCCTGTGTCTGGTCGCCATCAGGTCCGTCTGAAAGAAGGCAATTGATGTTGTAGAGGTATTCAGCCACTGCCTGTTCGAGTGCGCCGTTACCTGGTGCGTACTCCCTCACGGCTTCCTCAAGACGGCGGGAGAGCGAGATGAGGGTGGAGCGTACCGCCCCCTCCCGGGCGGTCAAGTGCGACCCTCCTTCTTCTTATGCTCCAGCGCCTTTATCAGGTCCCTCGCCTCGTTGACATAAGGCGGCGCCATATACCCGTCGCTTGCGATATTGTAGAGGCATTCCAGCGCCTCAACCGTTCCAAGCTCTGCTATGGCCCGCATGGCCGCTATCTTCTCCTCATGAGGGGTGTGGTAGCTCCGGGCAGTCCGGTACAGGTCCCACAAGGTCGTCACGTGCTCCGCCTCTCATCCCGGGCTACGAGCGCCTCGCGGGCCCTGTTTCGCACCATATCCAGCTCATCCTCCGCGAGGGATTCGAGAAGGTCGAGCGGAGTTGACGGATTGCGCGCCACGTTGACGCGAACCTCGTAGAAATAATCCTTCGCCA
>JAHKLV010000227.1 GCA_020854925.1 Candidatus Methanofastidiosia archaeon
ACGGTCACGGGAACGGCAGGTGTCATCGTGCCGCCGAAGGGGTACTACGAGCGCATCAGGCGCATCTGCGACGAGACGGGCGTCCTTTGGATAGCCGATGAGGTCCTTACCGGATTTGGGCGAACGGGGGCGATGTTTGCCTTTGAGCACTGGAAGGCCGCACCTGACATCGTGGTCATGTCAAAAGGGCTCACCTCGTCCTACCTCCCTCTCGGTGCCACGGCATGCTCTGAGCGCGTCGCCTGCACCTACGATGCGCGGCCTTTTCCCGTAGGGCACACGTATTCGGGCCATCCCTTGTCATGCGCCGCCGGCATCGCCGCGCTTGACGCCTATCGCGAACGCGACATCACGGGCCACGCCGCGCGTCTTGGCTCCGTCTTCTCGTCGCGTCTCCCTGCGCTCGTTCATGATGGCGGCCCGGTGTGCGATGTCCGGGGCTTAGGCTGCCTCTGGGCGCTTGAATGCGCGCCGGTGGGAGAACAAAGCGCCCCCGAGGTCGCCCGTGCGCTGCGTGATGCATGCCGGGACCAGGGCCTGCTGCTCTTGGTACGGGCCAATCTGCTCATCGTCGCGCCGCCGCTCGTCATGACGGTGTCACAAGCGCATGATACCCTAACGCTTCTCCAGGGCGTCATCGAGTGCGGCGTTGGCGGCCCCGATTAGCGTGGGTCATACGCTATCTCAAATCCTGGCCGTACGACGATGGCCTTTTTCCATGCCTCCGACTGCCGAGGGAAGTCTGCGCGGTAGTGCGCCCCGCGCGACTCCGTACGGTCGAGTGCCGCCACCGCTACCGCCTTGAGGACGGTAACAGCGCACCGGAAGTCGAAAAAGGTCTCAAGGTCGGCGGTCTGCTCCGCACCGCCTATTTCAGCACCGAACCAGTCCAGGTCGTTGATGGCAGAGGAGAGGCTTTCCTGTGTCCTGATGATCCCCAGCTTTTCCCATGCGATATTGCGCAGCGCCGCGAGGCGCGGTGCAAGCGACTCGCCGCCGGTGGAGGGCAGAGTCCCCACGTATGCCTCCGCTTCGTCGCTTGGACAGTGGCGTTCTGCCGAGGCCGCGTATGCTGCGGCGGAGGAGCCGGCGCGTGACCCGAAGACGAGCGTTTCGGTCAGGGCGTTTCCCGCCAGCCTGTTGGCTCCGTGGGTGCCTCCCGCACACTCGCCGCAGGCGTAGAGGCCGGGGACGGCGGTCCTGCATTCGGCGTCGATGTCAACACCTCCCATGAAGAAGTGGCACGCGGGGCGCACGGGGATGGGGTCGGTGGCAAGGTCGAGGCCGTGCTTGGCGAAGAGGGCAGCCTCGTCGGCGTACTTTGTTTCCAGGATGTCTGGTGGCACTGAGGCGCATGAGACGCAGGCGCCTCCCTCGACGCCCCTGCCTTCCATGGCCTCGGTGAAGATGGCCTGGGACATCTTGTCCCGCGTGGTGGCCTCCATGAGGGAGGGGTCGTAGCGTCCGATGAACCGTTCGCCCTCGCTGTTGAGGAGCTGGGCTCCGTCGGTGAAGATGAACGGTAGGAGAAGATAGGATGAAAGGGCGACGGTGGGGAAGAACTGGACGTACTCCATGTCAACGAGCGAGGCGCCAGCATCAAGCGCAAGGTAGGCGCCATCGCCCATGATGCCCGTTGGATTCGTGGAATACAGATATACCCTTCCTGCCCCGCCGGTGGCAAGGACCACGGCGGCGCACGAAACGAGGCGGTACGAGCTGCCGTCGTAGACCACGGCCCCACACACCTTTCCTTCGTTCGTAAGGACCTTAACCACCGTGGCACCGTCCCACAGGGTGATGTCCATGCCCGTTGCCTGCTCGTAGAGCGCCTGGGGAATGACCTTTCCGCAGCCGGGGCCCGAGGGAGTGACGCGCACCGTGCGTGCCACGGCATGGCCGCCAGAGAGTTTCAGATGGAGCTCTCCACTCTCTTCACGCTCGAAGGTGATGCCGGCATCCTCGAGGGAGAGGACGGCATCCCTGGCGGATTCGGCAAGCGCCCAGGCGAGCTGGCGCTTGGCGACACCTGCCGAGGCGTTGATGATGTCGTTAACGAACAGCGCGGGGGAGTCGTTGGGGGCAAAGGGGGCGTTGAGGATGCCTTCCGAAATGACGCTGCATCCGCTCTTTCCCGCTTTTCCCTTGCTCACCACGAGCACCGACGCACCGGCGGCACGTGCAGCCATGGCGGCCCGTAGGGCGGCAATGCCGCCTCCGACCACGCACACATCTGTCTCAATCATATCCATGGTACCACGGTGAGCGTATGGCGCGAATCCTAAAAAGGGTTTTCGCTTGCTATGCGGTGCGACGAGGCGGCGGCAGGCAGACGGTGATGCCGAATCTGTCGTGGATGTCGCCGGCAAACACGGTAAAGTCCTTGTCCTGGGAGCAGATGGCCACCGCCCCTTCCCGTGCGGACAGGGCAATTGCCTCTGCCAGCAGCCGCATGTCGCCGTTCTCCGGCTGGAGGCCGTCGCGGTGGGCGAGCTTGCGCAGCTTGTGGGACACGGGGAGCCCCTGGCACTTCTCATGGAGGATGTGTTCAAGGGTGGGAAGGTACGGACGGTAAAAGGATGCTATCTCTTCCACCACGGTGTCGTCGGCGGCAAGGTCCGATATGCCGTACGTTCCCCACAGGGAGCGGAGCCGCTCATCGAGCGTGGCCGAGATGGCTTCCGCATCAAACTGCTCCAGCTTCCTGCAGCGCGACCGGATACCCACCTTCATGAACGCAAGATGGTCCTCAAGCTCACGGTATACCGATGCAGAAAGATGCACCTCGTTGTCATGCACCAGCGCGTCTGTGTCACAAGAGGGTGGTTCGCCAAGTCGGTAGTCTCCCACCGGCCCCATGAGGAAGGAGAGGGCTATGTTCGAGTCAAGAAGGACCTGCATGCCCCTCGCAACGGGGAGCGGCGCCTGGATGGGGGCCTGGAACGGGGTCGACGAGAGGATGGCGCTTCGCCGCTCGTCGAGGCCGGGGTAGTCTGGCTCGATAAGCTCAACGGCGTTGAGGCAGGAGAGCGCCTCGTGCAGGCGCCCCTCCTCAAGGTGCTTTCCCGTGAGGTAGGCAAGGTAGCTCACGTCATACGTGATGCGCACCTCGTTGAGCTGGTAGTCCAGGGGGATGTAGCCGTGCTCGTCCTGTTCTGCCTGCAGAAAGTCGGCAATGATGCGTTTTTTCAGGTCCTTCATGTCCTGGCGCTGGGTATTGAACTTGAGGAGGGTATTGCAGAGAAGAAGGACATACCGGTCGTAGGTCCGCCGCGTGTACGAGTCGGTCCGTTTTCTCAGGTACCGTATGGCGCGCTCTACCGACGTCACAAGCGTTGTGCGCAGGTCCTCGTTGTCTTCCCCGTGGATGCGGATGCGCTCATGGACATCGCGCAGATGCAGGACGAGGAGGTCGTAGAGGCGCTCGTCAACATCGTTTTTGATCTTCTGTACATAGCGCTCCTCCCGCCTGCGGACCTCTTCAGGCACCCCTTCCATTTATCGACCCCCCTCAAAGTGAGGCATCTGCACGGAACGGGATATCCCGTCGTGCCGTACGTCTACTGCGGCATCGGCATGCACGGGTACGGCACATGACCTTCTTGGATGTGTAGGGATGCACCATGCCCTTCTTTTTCTAACCTCCCTCTGGGCCTCTTCGTTCATGCTCTTTTTATACCATGACGACATAATAATATAGTGCCTTATTCCGTGTATATCGTTTCGCAGGCGCGAATATTATTACGTATAGTGGTTAAGGCATTTCATGGGTAGGAAAACCTGCATGATGATAAGGTGCTTCCGTTTGTCGTCACTCTTGATGGCACCATGGCCGGACGGTGGCACGTTCGCACCATGGTCATCCCCGCTCCTGTCGAAGTTGATGC
>JAHKLV010000031.1 GCA_020854925.1 Candidatus Methanofastidiosia archaeon
CCCACTTCGCCATGACCTCCCGTTCCCTTGCCACACACCCCACGACCCGTTAGCGCAGGAAGCCCATGGTCTTCAGCCATGGGAGGAATGCGCTTATTTCTCTTACTATCTACCTTTGAAACAGGTACTATACCTTAAAATATATATTAGGATTGTACGTATCTTACCTGAAGAGGACCGAACCGTATCCCACTATCAGGTCGGGGTCGCCTGTGCGCTGGTAGGAGTTCGTGTACCCGAGCACCGTTCCCTCCAGGCCGAAGTGGGCGGCCAGCAGCATGACCGCGGCACACGGCCCGTACCCGCACATGGTGTAGTTGAGGGTCGCGATGAAGTCGTAGAGCCCGTCCACGTCCTTCTCGACGATCATGGTGAGGACCTGGCGGTCATTGCGCTCCACCCATTCGATGATTTCACCCGTGGTGCCGGATACGGGCGCATATCCGTATCGTTGTCCAAAGTGGACGAGATCGCTTGAGGCGATGACGGCAACGTCGTCGCTGCAGCTTGTCCGTATGGCGCGTGAAACCTCGATGGCGCTGTCCAGGTCCTGGATGTTGAGCGCAATGGGGACGATGGAAAAGGCCCTGCCAAGGCGCTGCAGAAACGGCAGCTGGACCTCGAGGGAGTGCTCCATGGCGTGCGCCGCCGGGTCGTCGGCCATGGTCTCGGCGTTGCCGAGGATGGCGGTGGCAAGCGCGCTGTCGATGGGCACATCCCCCAGCGGGGTGTGCCATGACCCCTCCGTCATGATGGAAAGCGGCGCCCTTCCTCTCCCCGTGTGATTCGGGCCAAGAAGGATGACGCGGGACGGCATGGCGGTGGCAAGCTCTCCATAGAATCGGACGGCCATCGGCCCGGAGTAGGGATATCCGGCGTGGGGGCAGACGCCGCAGACCATACCGCTTCCCGGCTTTGCGGGTCGCCCGTATCCTGCCTCGGCGAAGAGCCCGTCTACCATGGCCGCAAGCGATGCGTCCGAACCGGGGTAAAAGGTTCCCGCAGCCGCGCTCCGCCTGTTCATCCCAACACCCTGAGAACGTCCTTTTCCTTCATCGAGCGTTCGCAATAGTGGCACCTGATGGCGAGCGGGGCCTTGGTTTCAACGTTGAATCGTGTTCGAACCTCCTCATGATTCGTGATGCAGAGGGGATTTGAGCAGCGCAGGATTCGCTCGATGGTGTCCGGAAGCTCCACAAGACGCTTTTCTACCACTTCGTAGTCGTCGATGATGTTGACGGTGGCGTTGGGGGAGATGAGTGCGATGGATGAAACTTCTTCGGGGGAGAGCACGCGGTGCTCAATCTTCACGATATCCTTCTTTCCCGTCACGCCGCTCGGGACGTTGGAGGCGATGGTCACCGTTTCGTGCGTCTGGTCGAGATGCAGGATCTTGACCACGGTGAATGCCTTGCCAGCGGCGATGTGGTCGATGACGGTGCCGTCCATGATGGCGCTCACCTTCAGCTCCTTCGTTCTCACGCCACCACCCCCAGGAGGAGGGCAAGGACCGCCATGCGTACCGGGATGCCGTTACCGGCCTGGGTGAAGTAGAGGGCATTTGGCGTGGTGTCCACCTCTTTGGCGATTTCTGACACGCGGGGAAGCGGGTGCATTATCTTGGCATCACCCAGGAGCGTGAGCGTTGACCGGTCGATGCGGTACGCGTCCTTCGTCTTTTCATACTCGTTGGGGTCGGCGAATCGCTCCTTTTGTATGCGGGTTGCATAGACGACATCAACGGGGGGCATGTCCTCCAGGCGCATTATCTCGTCGTAGGGCACGGACGTTTCCTCAAGGTGGCGTATGACCTCAGGGGGCATGCGCAGTTCCGTCGGCGAGACGAGCACGAGGCTTACGTCGTACATCGAGAGCGCGTAGGCGAGCGAGTGCACGGTCCGACCGTACTTGAGGTCCCCGAGCATGGCGACGGTGAGGCCGTCGAGACGCCCGAACTCCTTGCGGATGGTATACAGGTCGAGAAGGGTCTGGGTCGGATGCTGGTTGGAACCGTCGCCCGCGTTGATGACAGGGACGCGGGATACCTCCGCGGCGAGGCGGGCAGACCCCTCAAGGGGATTGCGGATGACGATGGCATCACTGTAGCGCTCCATCATGGCCACGGTGTCCGCAAGCGTCTCGCCCTTCTTGACGGATGTGGTGTCCGTGTCGGAAAACCCGATGACCGACCCGCCGAGCCGCTCCATCGCGGCGTGAAAGGAGAGCATGGTGCGGGTGGAGGGTTCAAAGAAGAGGGAGGAAAGGATCTTGCCTTTTGCGAGGTCAGAGCCGGTCCGTGCGAGCGGTTCCATGTCCTCGGCCAGGGCCAGGATGCGCTCGATGTCTTGTTTCTCAAAATCGCGTATGGAAATGACGTCGTGTAACATGGTGTGTCACCCCGGCAACCACCTTTAATTAGGGGGGCCACCTATACGTATGGTATGGAAGAGCTCAATATAAATATTGCCACCGCCCACGGGCCGTGCCCCGTGCGCATCGCCGTTGCGGGCGGAGCCGTTTCGTCCATCAGCTATGCCGATGGGGTACACGTCGACCCCCACCGCTTGCTTGTGCCCTCCCCCGTAGACATCCATGTCCATTTGCGTGACTTTGAGCAGGCACACAAGGAAACGGTGGCGACCGGGTCGCGCGCCGCCCTTGCCGGCGGCATGTGCGCCGTGGCGGACATGCCGAACACCGTGCCGCCGGTGTCGGACCGCGAGACGTTTTACCGCCGGACGGAGCTCTTCTCGCGCGAGGCTGTGTGCGACTACCTCGTGAACTTCTGCGTGTACGACGAGTACTCGCTCAGCCAGGCGGCAAGTGTCGATCCGTTCTTCCTCAAGGTCTATCTCTCCGATACCACCGGTTCCTATACGCTTCCCATGGAGCTTCTCGAGCGCGTGTTCATGCTGGGAAAACCCATCGCCCTCCATGCCCATTTCGAGGGCATGAAGGAGGCGGTGCGCCTTTCCCACAAGTATGGGACCCGCCTGCATGTCTGCCACGTCTCTACGAAAGAAGAGGTGGCGTTTCTTGCCGAGCACAAGACGGGCACGATCACCTGCGAGGCGACACCCCATCATCTCTTCCTTTCGGGAGACTACGATGTCAAGCCGCCGCTGGGCACGGACGAGGACCGTGCGGCGCTCCTTCGGGCGCTTGGCACCACCATAGACATCGTGGCATCCGACCATGCCCCCCACACGGAAAAGGACAAGCGCAACGGGGCGTACGGCCTCGTGGGAGTGGAGACCCTGCTCCCGGTGATGGTCACCGCCATGCTGAGGGGGGAGCTCTCCTTTGAGGCGTTCTACCGTACCGTCTACGCCGGCCCAAAGGCACTGCTTCGTGCCATGGGGTACGACTTCGGATTCGACGTCGGCAGGCGCGCCGATTTTGCCATTGTCGAGACCGGCTTGCGCGACGCCGTGAATCCTGCGCGGTTCTTCTCCAAGGCAAAGCACTCTCCGTTTGAGGGGTACGAAGTGGAGGCGCGGGTCGTCGAGACCTGGGTACGCGGCAGGCCGTTTTTCAAGGATGGCGGGATAACACGCCACGCCAAGGGGGAACAGGTGGCGCGCTCCTGAAGGATGCGTGCCCGCAACAGTATTATAGGTCTGCCTAGAGGGAAGAGCGGTGACAACACCATGCTGGAAAACGGGCTTGAAGAATGCACGTGTCCCAAGACGACGTGTGAGCACTTCGGTGACTGCGAGGGCTGCATTGCCC
>JAHKLV010000159.1 GCA_020854925.1 Candidatus Methanofastidiosia archaeon
CGCGTTCAACATCGCGTTACGTCAGGACGGTATGATTCGATCGCATGTAGACAGAGGTGCATGCGAGGGGCGCGCTGGCGTCCCCGAAGTGTGTGAAGGATGGACGCGCCTTCCCGCTGAGTGTGCTGCATCGTAGCGCACGCGCCAGAACTGTCTCTTTTTTGGGACATGGTGCCGGGGGAGAACTCCCGCCACGGATAGAACAAAACGATATGAATTATAGTTATATAGAATACATATATTTTATCATCTTAAAATACATGGGAGATTTGTTATTATTATTCTGTTAAAATATATCTAAAAGAAAGAAATCATGACAGAATTACTACATTTATACATGAATGAAGCAATTATGCGAAGATTTGACTAACATTGTACAAAAACCTTTTAAAATACAGAAAGATAGCACACAGTAATTCATGAAGAGGGTGTCGCTATGTGTGCGAAATATGTGAAATGGTTTGAAGAGCTGGGGATTGGTGACGTCCCCCTCGTAGGCGGCAAGAACGCTTCGCTTGGGGAGATGATCCAGAACCTTGAGGCAAAGGGCGTATCTGTCCCCAACGGATTTGCAATTACTGCGGAAGGATACCGATTCCTCATTGAAGCATCGGGAGCCATGGACAAGATAAAGGAAACGCTTTCCGACCTTGACACGCATGACATACAGAATCTGCGTGAACGCGGGGAGAAGGTGCGTCGCATCATCATGGAGACCGAATTCCCCTTGGAGCTTGAGGAAGAGATTCTCGAACACTACCACCTGATGGCAAAGAAGTTCGGGTACCAAGAGATGCCCGATGTGGCGGTCCGCTCATCCGCCACCGCGGAAGACCTGCCCGACGCCTCGTTTGCCGGACAGCAGGAAACGTACCTCAACATACGCGGCGAAAAGATGCTCATCGATGCCTGCCACCGCTGCTTTGCTTCACTCTTTACCGACCGCGCCATCTCGTACCGAGAAGACAAGGGATTCGGTCACTTTGACGTCTACCTCTCCATCGGCGTGCAGAAGATGATACGCTCGGATACCGCATCTTCGGGAGTCATGTTCTCTATCGACACGGAATCCGGCTTCAAGGATGCCGTCTTTATCACCGGCGCCTACGGCCTCGGCGAGAACGTCGTCCAGGGTGCCGTGAACCCCGATGAGTTCTACGTGTTCAAGCCGACGCTCAAGACACACCGGCCCATTATCTCCAAGAAGCTCGGTGCCAAGAAGATTAAGATGGTCTACGCAGAAGGCGATAATCCGGTAAAAAACATCGACGTCGCCGACGAGGACCGATTTAAGTACGTGGTGTCAGACGACGAGATTCTCCTGCTTGCCAAATGGGCTGTCATCATCGAGGACCACTACGACAAGCCTATGGACATCGAATGGGCCAAAGACGGGGACGGCGTGAACGTGGGTACGGGAAAGCTCTTCATCGTGCAGGCCCGCCCGGAAACCGTCCACTCGCGCAAGGACCTCAATGTCATCCGTACCTACGTGCTCAAGGAGCAGGGCACGGTCCTTGTCGAGGGGCTTTCCGTGGGCGACAAGATTGGACAGGGTGAGGCAAACATCATCCACTCCGCAGAGGATATCGTGAACTTCAAGCCCGGACAGGTGCTCGTCACCGACATGACGGACCCCGACTGGGAGCCCATCATGAAGATTGCCTCGGCCATCGTCACCAATCGGGGCGGCAGGACGTGCCACGCAGCTATCGTATCCCGCGAGCTCGGCATCCCTGCGGTCATCGGCACGGAGACGGGCACTGAAAAGATTCGCCAAGGCGCCCCCATTACCGTATCCTGTGTCGACGAGACCGGCAAGGTCTATGACGGCCTCCTCGATTTCGAGGTGCAGGAAACGGACCTCGAGACCATCCCGTCCACAAAGACAAAGATCATGATGAACCTCGCCATCCCCGAACAGGCATTCACCCAGGGACAGCTCCCCAACGACGGTGTCGGCCTTGCCAGGGAGGAGTTTGTCATCAACTCCTACATTGGCATCCACCCCCTTGCCCTCCTCAACTTCAACGAACTCAAGAAGCGCGCGGCATCTGACGAGCGCATCGCCAAGGCGGTGCATCAGATCGAGGAGCGCTCGCGCGGTTATGAGGACAAAGCCGAGTTTTTCATCGAGAAGCTGAGCAGTGGTGTTGCCCGTATCGCAGCAGCGTTCTATCCCAACGATGTCATCGTGCGCCTCTCGGACTTCAAGACAAACGAATATGCCAATCTCGTCGGCGGGTTCCTTTACGAACCGGTCGAGCACAACCCCATGATTGGATGGAGGGGCGCCTCTCGCTACTACGACGAGGAGTACAAGCCCGCTTTTGGCCTCGAATGCGAGGCGCTCAAGCGCGTGCGCGAGGAAATGGGCCTCTCCAACGTCAAGGCCATGGTGCCCTTCTGCAGGACCCCCGAAGAGGGGAAGAAGGTCATCGAAATCATGGAGGAGTACGGACTCAAGCAGGGAGAAAACGGCCTCGAGGTCTACGTCATGGCTGAAATACCCTCAAACGTCATCGCCGCCCAGGAATTCTGCGAGATCTTCGACGGATTCTCCATCGGGTCAAACGACCTGACGCAGCTCACCCTCGGCCTTGACCGGGATTCGGAACTCGTGTCCCACCTCTACGACGAGCGTAATGTCGCCGTCAAGCGCATGGTGGCCATGGTCATCAAGACCGCGAAGGAAAACGGCAAAAAGATTGGCATTTGCGGCCAAGCACCGTCGGACTTCCCCGACTTTGCCGAGTTCTTGGTCGAATGTGGCATTGACTCCATCTCGCTCAATCCCGATACGGTGGTAAAGACCAAACTCCTCATAGCAGAAAAGGAACGGCAGCTCGGCATCAGGCCGTGACCCTGTTCTCTCTTTTTTTATTTCTCCTCTTTTTTTGGAATATCCTCCACAGCCATTCCCTCTAGCCAGCGTACGCTAGAAAAGACAGGAATAATCAGGAGGAGGTACCGCTTCCCGGGTACCAGCGGAGGGGGCAGAAGGCTGTGCCAACATATGGGAGGTGGGATGGAAAAGCGTCGGGGAAATGGCTGCACTGCCATTTCTTGCCTTGTGCCACCCTCCACCGGTGGGTTGCATATGGAGAATCGCCAGAAACCATAGCCTCTAACGACCGTGATGAACGATGGCGTTCACCTGTGTGCCACGTTTTCTCATCTGTTTATAAAGATTTTGGAATATTCTTAGTAAATATGACTAAATGCATAATAATATTCTATATAGAATATATAAGAGAATTATAATTCATAAATAGGGGTACCGGTACCACTCATGACCGTGTGGGAGGGGGTACCGATGCCCCCGGGGCACCTGTACCGGTGATATGATACATAAAGTATAAAAAATGTGAAAAGAATCATCACAGCATGTACCAATCAACGGAAAAAATGACGGTAAGCAGCGTTATCAACGACGCGCTTTCCATGACCAGCAAATATCCGCTCATCATACTTCTTTTTTTAGTGCCCGGCCTTCTCTCCCTGCTCGGCGGCGCCGCCATCGGCGGGTCCATGGCCTGGGGCAATATCGATACCACCTCCTTTGAGGAAGGATCGTTTGAGATAGGCACCTTCATGCCCGCCATCGGAGCGGCTGCTGCACTCTCAATCCTGGTAAGCATTGTATCCATCCTGGTAAGCGGCATCGCCATATCCATGGCAGCTGACGCATGGGAAGGCAGGCCGGTAAGCCTTGGGGCCGCCTTTGACTTCATGAAGGACAAGTGGCTTCTCCTCATCGTTGCTGCCATCATCCTTGCCGTCCTGCAGTTCATCGGCATCCTTGCCTGCTGCATCGGATACGTCGTGGTAGTGGTGGCGACCGTCTTTGTGCGTCAGGGTATCGTGCTTGACGACATGCCTCTGACAGAAGCGTTTGGCAACTCGTTTGACCTGGCAAAGAAGTACTGGCCGGATATCCTTGTCCTTTTCATCATCAACTTCATAGCCATGGTCATCCTCGCCCTCATACCGTTTATTGGCGCCTTCGTCACAGAGCTTGTTGGGGGCTTTTTCACCGTGGCCTTCACCATTTATTACATAGGGCTTACGAAGGCTCCTCCATCCTACTGAGGACGCGGTCGACAACATAATAGGCAACAGCAGAGCCGAAGAGCAGGCCCGTGGCAAGCCGCAGGGTGGTTCCGCTTTCCCTAAGGCCAAGAAGCTGGGAGACGCCATCCACGGCAAGGGGAGCGAGGGCCACGAGCACGGCGGGCATGCCGACCATGCCCCGCCTCTTTCCCACGGCCGCTGCCACGATGAAGACAAAGGTACCTGCAAGGGCGCCGGCATAGATACCAAAACAGCGTGCGCATACCGCCATCTTTTCTCCAAAAACCATGAGCGACCGCTCAGCCATCTGATGGCAAAACGGCCGGTAGGCGTCATAGAGGCGGCCTGCCATGTCATCATGGCCGCGCGACGCCAGATAGGGGGCAAGCACGATGCCCCCAAGCCATATGGCCTGTGCAAGGAGGGCGAGGGCGAGCAGGCGACGTGTCTTCATGCAGTCCTCTCGACATGACAGCTAAAAAAGCATACGGAACGCAGGCGACCCCGCTGGGACATTAATTAAGAAAGATTTTTAAATATACCTCTATTACATCACGTATTCACGGTGATACCATGATTGACCCAATTGTAACAGTGAGATACCAGAATCTCGTGTCAGAACGCCTTGGAAGGGGGTTTTCCAAGCGTGAGCTCCTCGCCGCAGGGCTGACCATCAGGGACGCCCTATGGATTGGGGTGCCGGTGGACAGCAAGCGCAAGTCCATGCACGATGAAAACATCGAGACGCTTATCGAGCTCATGAACGAGACAGGAGTCGAGGAAGAGGCCAACGAGACGATGGAATCGGCGCCTGTCGCGACGGAAGCGCCCGCACGGAAGACGGCAGCCGTCCCGAAGGAAGACATCGGTGTAGCCCTTGAGGACATCCCGGGTGTCGGCCCCAAGACGGCAGAGCGCCTGCGCGAGGCGGGATACCTGTGCGCAGGGGACATCTGCAAGGCGGATATGGAAGAGCTATCCCAGATAAAGGGTATTTCCAAAAAGTCCGCCGAAGACATCATTGACAAGGCAAAGGGGTTATAGGCCCCTTTCCTCCGTTTTTTCTCTTCTCCATCCCCTCAAAAGAGCGGTTCAGGCAGATTTTGGCCGGCCTCGGGGAGCTTTGCGCTGTGCATGACAAGCGGTGAGGCGATCTCCTTCGCCCGCTCGAGGAGCAGCTCCTTTCCGGCCTGCGTGAGCGCAAAGACCGGTATGGCCGTTCCCGCCTGGAGCAGGATATGGCCGTCAAGCTCCTGCCATAAAAGCCGGGAAGCGCACGCCGTCACCAGGTCGGCGGCGAGGATATCCTCCGGTGCCTCGTCACATCCCGAGGTGTGGACAAGCGAGGTGACAACCTGCGCCAGCGGTGCATGGCGTTCCTTGCAAGCCCGTGCATCGGCGGCCGAAACGAAGGAGACGCCGATATGCCGGTATCCCCTCTCAACGGCCCACGCTACGCCAGCCTCCTGGTCGATGCGTGCCGATTCTGGGAAGAGCACCTCCCCTCCCGCGCCCGTTATCCTCTTGATGAGGCCCGGTATCGGCGTCGTGCTCACAATGCCGGACAAGCGTGCGCCGATGCCCTGGACAAGCGCGGGATTCGTCGTGACAACGGTTCCCGCACCCTCGCACACGGTGACGACGGCATCGAGCACGCCGCGGCGCAGGCCTGACATGTAGATCTCCGACGTGCCGAATCCGACAAAGGATTCCTGCTCGATGTCACGGCGCTCCGTGAAGAGGCCGAACTCGTCGATGCGCTGCTGTATGTTCACCCTGACAACATCGGCGTCAATGCGCGATATGCCACGGTGCTTGTAAAAAAGGGGACAGTACGAAAGCTGCGGCGTTCCCACCTCCACGACCCTGCCGTTGCGGATAACGACACGAGCCTTACCCAGCGTTTCCATGACGTGCTCGTCGTTCATGGTACCGATGCAGGCATGAGACATAAAGAACTTATGGGGAAAAAAAGCGGGCCGTGAGGGATTCGAACCCCCGACCGACGGATTAAGAGTCCGTTGCTCTACCAGACTAAGCCAACGGCCCATTTTTCATTTTCGGGTA
>JAHKLV010000109.1 GCA_020854925.1 Candidatus Methanofastidiosia archaeon
AGTATCGAAGGCATGTACGATTACGATACCGGTATCTTTTTCACGGTGTCGGACAGCGGGAAACCCCCTGCCGCGACACGCCTTACCATGGCCCACGAGCTCGTGCATGTCCTCCAGGACCAGACGTATGGCATTCTGGCGCTCATGGACGGATGCCTCGATGACGATGCCGACCTTGCCATCCAATCGCTGCTCGAGGGGGACGCATCTCATCTGGAAGCAGCCTATGTGACCGGCCGCCCCCTGCCCGAGCTCCAGGCACTCTACGCCTATTACCTAACGCTCGACATGCCCGATATCCACCCGTTTATGGCGTCACTTGCCTATTTTCCCTATGTGTATGGAGAAGCCTTCGTTGCCGCCGTGGCCGACGGGCGCTCATCGGACGCGCTAGCCGAGGTCTATGCATCCCCGCCGAGTTGTACCAAGCACATCCTCCATCCCGAGGCGTACCTTGCTGGTGTTGTGCCGGAAGAGGTCGGGAGTAGTGGCATCAACGGATTTTTCGGTATGGATGAGTCTGTTCTCGGAGAGGGGATGCTGCTTACTATCCTCTCTCAGCACCTGCCCTACCAGATGGCAGAGACGGCGGCAGACGGCTGGAACGGCGACTGCTATGGCTATTATGTCAAGGATGACACCTATGTGTTTACCTGGAATGTTGCATGGGAACGTGACCATGACGCGTTCGAATTTGCCGAAGCATGGTCTGCGTATCTGGAGGCCGCCACCGGCGTTGAACCTTTATGGGAAGGGGCCGTCCTCATTCATGAGGGCGACGAACAGACCGCATGCCTTGGTATAGAGGGACGCACAACGACACTCTACATCTCAAACGACCATAGCATGGCCCTGCAACGTCAAGCTTCAGAATAGTGCATGCACATATTTGGGAAACCCTTATATTGCTCAGCATCATATGGACATACGTAATAAATATATTTAAGGAACGTGGACATATGGATTATCTTTGCATGCTTATCACAAAGCCGCCCCACTCTGACGAAGGTGCTGAGCGGATGTGCGGCATTTCCAATGCGGCACGTGACAGGGGCATGGGCGTGGCCGTCTACCTCATCGGCGACGGCGTGCTGTGTGCCAAGCGCCATCAGCACGGGCATGTGGGCGCACACATCAAACGCGCCCTCGAACGATCCATGTCCGTCTATGCGAGCGCCCAGGACCTCCGGGCACGAGGTATTGCGGAAACGCAGGTCGAGAAGGGGATCGTCATCACAGAGGACATTGAAGGCCGATTTCTCAAAGATGCCATGGAGCGCGCATCAAGGGTGATCTCATGGTAGATGGCACAAAGACGCTAGGCATCATGCTCTTCACGAGCCCGTATGGAAGCCAGGACGCCGACCACGTATGCCGAATAGCCGAACGGGCACTGGACATGGGATACGGCGTACACATCTTTTTGTACGGTGACGGCGTCCATGCCCAGCTTGCAGGACAGGACCCGAAGATGTTTTACAATGTGGGGGCGGCGCTTGAGCGTATCGCTGAAAAGGGCGGCGTCATCAAGAGCTGTGTTCGATGCTCGCAGGCACGGGGATACGTCGATGGGGGGTACGACGAGGAGGAGGACCGGTACCGTTCTTCAAAGTCCCTTGACGCGGTGCGGATTTACAGCCTCTATGGGTTTATCGACATCATCAAGGATGCTGATACGCTCATCACCTTCGGGAGTTCGTGATTCCATGCCGCATGTTGTCGTTGAGATATCTCACCCGCCCTTTGGCCACGAACATACCTTTGCAGGCCTCTACGTGGCTACGGCGTGCCTTTCCAAAGGCATGGATGTCATCGTCGTCCTCCGGGGCGACGGCGTATATACCGGCATGAGGGGGCAGGTCGACCCGCAAAAGAACATATCACTACCCGCGACGGAAGCGCAAATCGAGGACATTCTCGAGCTGGACGGGACCGTGGTGGCCGATGCGGGCGCCCTTGTCATGCGTGGCATCGAATCGGATGAGCTCATTGAAGGGATACAGGTGCGCGAGTCTTCGGACATACATGCGCTCATCCTGAAAGAAGGAGAAAAAATCATAGCATTCTGAGGCGAACAGACATGGCAGACGAAGTATTGGACGTGACGGGGCTTACCTGCCCCGGACCGCTCGTAGAGAGCAAGAAAAAGATAAAGCGTATGGAAGCGGGAACGACCCTTGAGATACGGGGAACGCACGCCCCCTCAAAGAAGGAAGTGCCCGAAATGCTGGCAGACCAGGGCCATGAGATCCTCTCCGTTACCCAGGAGGGTGACGTATGGGTCGTCACGGTACGCAAGGCGTGAGGTGGAGCACATGACAAAGATGGCACTCATTGTGTTTTCTGGCGAACTGGACAAGGCGCTTGCGACGTTTGTCCTCGCTACCGGGGCGGCCGCCTCGGGATGGGACGTGACGCTCTTTTTCACGTTTTGGGGCATCAACATCGTGCGCTCGGAGAACAAGTGCGCACTGGAAAAAAAGGATGTGATGTCAAAGATGTTCGGGGCCATGATGCCCAAGGGGTGTGAAAGCCTGCCGCTTTCCAACATGCACATGATGGGTCTTGGGACCTCCATGATGAAAAAGCGCATGAAGGGCAAACGGGTGAAGTCGCTCAAGGAGATGATAGCCGACGCCAAGGAGCTTGGCGTGAAGTTCCTCGTATGCGATATGTCCATGGACGTCATGGGATTGCAAAAGGAGGAGTTTATCGACGAGGTCGATGAGATAGTGGGTGTCGGCACCTATCTCAAGGAAGCAAAGGACGCCCAGGTGACCCTCTTTATCTGAGGCATGATTCATGAAAACACATGCGGATGCGCGGATGCTCGTGCTCGGGGTGCTTGAACGCAACGGAAGGGCGTCCCTGCGCTCCGTCGCGAAAGAGGTCGGCTTGAGCACGACCACGGTAAGCAGAATAGTGCAGGAGCTTGAAAAAGAGGGCATCATAACAGGATACGGTGCCCAGGTCAACTGGCCAAAACTCGGGTACGCGGGAACCATCTGCCTGCACGTTGGGACGGCGCCGGGGGCGGACATCGATACGGTCGGCACTCGTATCAGGGGTCTTGCCCCCATCCTCACCGTTTTTTACACCACGGGTGAGACAACGTTCATGGCCTATGCGGCGTGCAGGACCATGGAGGACGCCAACGTCCTTATCGGCACCATACAGGACATACCCGGCGTCGAGCGCATCGTACCCCACGCCGTGCTTAGGATGTACTAAGGGAACGAGACGGATGGCGTGCCCATACGGCACCGAAATGCATTTATAAGAAGATGAGGGACATATAGAGACTTTACCGGATGCACGGTTATTCTTACCTGGTGATATCATGGCCGAATCGAGCAACAACGAAAGAAAGATACTCGGCATCGTCATCATCGCCCTCGTGGCTGTAGCAGGATATGTGGGATACACGGCCTTGTCTTCAGAAAAGACGGTCGGCGAAAACGATGTCGTACAGATAAACTATATCGCGTGGTATGAAGATGGCACCGTCTTTGCCACGACCATCGTGAACGAGGTGGTAACGCCCGATACGGTCCTTGACAGCTCACACCGGTACCGGCCACGTGCGTACACCATAAGCCAAGGCACGCCGTCCAAGGGTACCTCGACGCCCATCCTGGGGCTTCAGCAGGGCCTCATGGGCATGAAGGAAGGCGAGGTAAATACTATCGTCATCCCGCCGGAGCTTGGATTCTCGGCGGACCCTGAGCTCGTATCGACCGTATCACGCACGTTTGGCACCTTCACCAAGGAACAGACTGGCGAGCTGTACTTCGAGTACGACAGAGTCCTCACCATATCCCTTGCACAGTATACCCAGGCGTACGGAGCGACCCCGCAGGTCGGCGATGTCATATCCCTCGTAGACTGGGACGGGACCGTTGTGGAAGTGACCGACTCGACGGTCTCCATACGGGGAGACGCCTCGGTCGGTGACATCATGGATATGAAACCCTGGCAACAGGAAGTGACGGAAGTGACTGACGACCTTATCATCACCATGGGCATCGTCGAGATTGGCGGCGTCTATGAAAATGCCTTTGGCACCGTCGAGGTGACAGGAGTGACGGAGGATACGGTGTCCTTCACGCAGATTACCCTCAACGAAACATACGAGACGGCATACGGGCCTGCAGACATCATCGATGACGGGAACTCATTCAGAGTCTTCCTCAATCCTGAGGAAGGGGCGCAGATATCGACCTCCTCGGGGACTGGCACCATCAAAAACATCAC
Source organism: Candidatus Methanofastidiosia archaeon (assembly GCA_020854925.1). Taxonomy (GTDB): domain Archaea; phylum Methanobacteriota_B; class Thermococci; order Methanofastidiosales; family NM3; genus JAHKLV01. The sequence goes on from JAHKLV010000109.1 coordinate 4,255, forward strand.
CGACACCTCGTTTTCACTCGACTTCAATCCCGCCTATGTCGGTGCCACCATCACGTTCAAGGTGATAGTGGATAAGATTATCAAGGCAGAGTAAGGTGCATGCCGTTTTTGCACCCCTCTTTTCTTCTTTTGTATATATTTCTTTTTTTGCACAATAATTATAAAGTATAAGCACAATTCCTTCAAAACTACGCACATAGCATTGTGCCTTTGCAGTATGGAGGACTAGCATTGTCAATCGAAGGTAAACTCTCCTACTTCACACCTGATCAGGTAAAAAAGATGAGTGTGGAGGAACTCGCGAAACAGCGGGTCATCTATGGCATCGAGGACCGTCCGCCCCTTGCTGAGTCGGTGCTTCTCGGGCTGCAGCATTATCTTACCATGTTCGGCGCCACCTTCATAATTCCCATCGCCACAGCAAGCGCCGTGGGGTTCGACGGGGCGCAGACCGCCACCCTTGTCTCACTCATGTTCTTTGTATCCGGCATCACAACCATCCTTCAGACCACGTGGGGCAACAAGCTCCCCATCGTGCAGAGCGGATCGTTCTCGTTTCTGCCGCCCATGTTCGTCATCACCGGGACGGTGCTTGCCAACGGAGGTACGGCAGAGCTGGCCATGCAAGAGCTGTGTGGCGCCATCATCGTAGCCTCGTTTGTTGAGATTATCATCGGGTATACGGGTCTCATCGGTGAAATGCGCAGAATTCTCGGGCCTATCACCGTAGCCCCCACCATCGCCATGATAGGGCTTGCGCTGTATGGCATCGGCATGAACTGGCTTATGCAGGATTGGCGCATCGGGATGGTGACCCTCCTTGCCATGATTGTCTACTCGCAGTTCCTCCGGTCAAAAAACATGGCGTTTTTGCTCTTTCCCGTCCTGCTCGCCATCCTTACGGGATACGCCTTTGCCTGGCTGCTCACCCTGACGGGTGCCGTGTCACCCGGTGATGCAGGCCATGTGTCGACGCAGCTTGTCAAGGATTCCCCGTGGATATCGCTACCAAAGCCCTTCATGTGGGGCATGCCGAAGTTTACGGTTTCGTTTATCATAGGCATGCTTGCAGGATACGTAGCTTCCATGATAGAGTCGGTGGGGGACTACATGGCAGCGGCGCGCCTTTCAGGTGCGCCGACACCCACGAAAAAGGTCATCTCACGCGGTATCGGCATGGAAGGCATCGGGTGTCTTGTCGCCGGCATCATGGGTACGGGCAATGGTACCACCTCGTACTCTGAGAACATCGGCGCCATCGGGATTACCAAGATCGGGTCACGCTACGTCATTCAGGTTGCCGCCGTCTCCATGATGCTCCTCGGGCTCTTTGGTAAGTTCGGCGGATTCTTCGCCGGCATGCCACAAGCCATCGTCGGTGCCATGTACTGCGCCCTTTTCGGCATGATTGCAGCGGTGGGCATATCCAATCTCCAGTTCGTGGACCTCAACTCTTCCCGCAATCTCTTCATCATCGGATTCGCCCTCTTCATGGGGCTTTCGGTGCCTGCCTGGGCAAACACGGTATCCATCGACCAGACGCTGCCGCTCTGGCAAAAGACCCTTGAGGATGTCGTCCTCACCATTGCAAAGACGGGCATGGCGGTAGCCGCCATCTGCGCCGGCGTGCTGGACAACACAATCCCTGGTACGGACGAGGAGCGCGGCCTCCATATCTGGGGCTCGGACACCTAGTCGGACCCTCGGTCGTGATGGCATGGCGGACCTGCGATTCAAGGCCAAGCGCGTAAGGGACGAGAAGGAGTATACGCTTCGCAAGGCAGAGCTGAAGCGGTACCTTTCCTCGTTTCCGGTGGAACAGAGGGGGAGGGCGCAGCTGCTCATGAGCCAGATAGCAGTGCTTCAAAAAAAGCAAAACACCGTAGGGTATCTTTCCTTTTTTGCCATGGCCCTCGGCATTGCCGCCTACACCGTGGGGGCGCTCCAGTCGCGCGCCGGAACGATTGCCCTGGCGGGGTGCGCCGTATCGTTTGCCTTGCTGCTTTGTGTGCTTGTGGCACTGGCGTACCGGGCCCATGTCCTGCGGCGGGAGCTGGGGGCGCTCAGGGCGCCACCCGCCCCTCTTCAGGACTGATCGTCCCGCGCCAGGCCGTCGCGTATGGCATCGAGAAGTTCGCACTTCTTGCAGAGTGGGCGAATCGACGGCTCGCCACACCGCTCACAGGAGGGGAGGACTGAGGGTTGGAGCGCCTCGTTGAGAAAAGGATACAGCTTGTCGTAGGTGCGCAAAAGCGCATGCTTCGTGCCCGGATGCCCTTCTTCCGTGGTGTTGAGAAATTGCCTCACCTCGTCCCGAAACGCCTCGGGCGCATACGGACATTCCTCAAAGTCGAAGTCTATGCCTGCCAGAACAGCATAGAGGACAATCTCTTTTTCAGGTATCTCGCGCAGGGGCTTGATGCGGGGCACAAACTGGTCATTGACGTGCTTACGGTACGTGCCCATCCTCCCAAAGCGGGCAAAGTCGCCGCGAAGCATGTTCATAAGAATGACCTGTGACTCATCGTCAAGATTGTGGCCAAGGGCGAGCTTCGTCGCACCAAGCTCGCGGGATGCGCTGTTGAGCAGGCTTCGCCGGAAAACACCACAGTACGAACAGGCGCCGACGCGCTCCTTCATGGCGGTGACCTCGTCAAGGGCATATCCAAAGGATTCCTTGAACGACCGCACATGAAGCGGGACCCCCAGCGTTTCACAGGCCTTCGTGACATAGGGGAGCGACCGGTCCCGGTATCCCGCTATCCCCTCGTCGATGGCAAGGGCAAAAAGTGAGAATCGGACCTTTTTCTGAAGGCCATGAAGAAGATGGAGGAGTACCAGGGAATCCTTGCCGCCGGAAACGCCACAGGCGACGGTGTCGGTATGTGCTATGAATCCGTTAGAACGCACCGTTTCCATAAACTTCTTTTCCACCATGCGCCGGAAGCACCGCGCACAAAGATGCTGACCCGAATATCGGCGGTGATAGACCGCCTTGCGCCCGCATGAGCACTGCATTCAACCACCCGATACGACGGGCAGGATGCGGACCTCGTCTCCCTCGCCCACCTCATCCTCCTCCTCGATGGGAACACCGTTGCAGAGGACGACCGCCGTTTCCACGCTGTACCCCACGAGAGGGAGCAGGCCCTGTGCCGGACCTTCATACGCAAGGTCGAGTATTTGTTCCTCCCTGAGCAGTACCACCCGCACCATGGCAATCCCTCAGAGCACCTGCGGCATGACGAGGCTCGCGATAATGAGGCCCGCCAGCACGACGGAGACCGCCAGGGAGACAATCCGTGCCCGTGCCTCCCCTAGTGGTTTTTTGATGACTTCCCGGAATATCTGCCCCCCGTCAATGGGACCGATGGGCAGCATGTTGAAAAGACCGATGCCCACGTTGAGGAAAAAGATGTACTTTAGACAGTTGATGAAAAACCATGCCACTGACGAGAAGGCGTCGGGGAAGACCGCGGGGTCAATGCCCATGACAATGGGGGGATAGAGAAACGCCCATGCGGGATTGAAGGACGAGAGCACCGAACGGTCGTAGGTGGAAATGCCGATGTATCCGACATCCCTGTTCGGATGCTGCGCAAGCACCACGGAATAGGTACCTGCAGATGTTATCAAAGAAAGCTCCTCGCCAGGGGAGGTACGCTCCATGATGGCACCGAAGTCGTCATACGTACCGATGGCATATGAAGAACCTGCGTAGTCGATTGAGGTGATGACCAAGCCATCGAAAAGACCTGCATCCTCGGCCGGTGACCCTCCTTCAATACCGGCTATGGAAAGGCCGGTAGTTGGCAGGCCGGGAACGACAAGGGCAAAGATGAGGGCGAGCGCAAGGAAGGCGGTGGTGAAGTTTGCCATGGAACCCGCCGCCAGCACCTGAATGCGGGAGAAGGG
>JAHKLV010000199.1 GCA_020854925.1 Candidatus Methanofastidiosia archaeon
ACGACAAGGTGGCGGCCACCGAAAAGGCAAAGGAGCTTGTACGGATGTCTGTGGCGAAGTCCCGACTTCTCGAGCCCCTGGTACAGGGGGAGATGGATGTCGAACCTTCCGCCTTCATCATCGGCGGCGGCATATCCGGAATGAGCGCTGCCTTGGCGCTAGCCCAGGCAGGCGTCACGGTCTACCTTGCAGAGAAGAAAGACAAGCTCGGTGGAATGCTCAACAATCTCACGACCTTGTATCCGAGCGACACCGATGCGGCCGCTCTCGTTGAAAAGCTCTCCAAACAGGTCGAGGCAGAGGAAAACATCCAGGTGATGCTCAACTCAGCACCTGAAAGCATCGACGGTTACATCGGTAACTTTGAGGTCAAGGTGACTTCACAGGAAGAGCCGGTCAAGGTCGGTACCATTATCATAGCCACCGGTACGGAAGAGATAGACCCCTCTGGTATCTATGGCTACGGCACGAGCGACAAGATAATCACGCAGCTCCAGATGGAAAAGATGCTCCAGGAGGGCACACTTTCCAAGGACGTCAAAGAGATTGTCATGATATCCTGTGCCGGGTCACGTGAGGACACAGGGCGCACGTACTGTTGCCGTGTCGGGTGCGGCACCATGCTCCGGAACGCCAAGGCACTCAAGAAGGCACGCCCAGACCTCGATGTCTTTATCCTCTTCAGGGACATGCGCTCCTTCGGTAAGAACGAGGAGGAGTACTATGTCGAAGTACAGGAAAAGTATGGCGTCAAGTTCCTGCGTTATGAAAAACAGGACAAACCTGAAGTGTGTGTAGATGGAGACGACATCACCCTTCGCGTGCACGACATGCTTCTTGGCGAAGACATCGAGTTCAAACCTGACCTTGTGGTGCTTACCACGCCTACTGAAGGGTTCTGCAGCGAGGACATCTCCCAGATGCTCAAGGTCCCCATGTCCAAGAACGGCGGATTCTTCCTCGAGGCTCACGCCAAGATTCGTCCGCTTGACTTTGCCACCGATGGTGTCTACGTCTGCGGGAGCGCACATGCGCCAAAGGGTGTCGCCGACGCGCTCGCCCAGGCGATTGGAGCCGCTTCGCGCGCCGCCGTCCCCATTTTTGAGCAACAGGTCAAAGGACAGGCAATCGTCAGCGATGTGGACCAGGAAAAGTGTATCGGCTGCGGCATCTGCATGGCAATCTGCCCCTATGGGGCCATGAAGGTCACGGATGGAAAGTCACAGTCCAACAAGGCCCTCTGCAAGGGATGCGGCACATGTGCATCGGCATGCCCCCAGTTTGCCATCAAGATGCCAAACTTTACCGACGTGCAGATCACTGAACAGATACGGGCTGCATGTGAGAAGTCAGGAGGTGCCTAATCATGGCTGAATCAACCTCATTTGAACCAAAAATCGTTGCATTCACCTGCAACTGGTGCTCCTACGCCGGCGCCGACCTTGCCGGCACGTCACGTGTCCAGTATGCGCCAAACATGCGCATCATCCGCGTGATGTGTTCGGGCAGGGTCGAGCCCACTTTCATCCTGGAAGCGCTCCAAAACGGCGCTGACGGTGTCTGTGTGCTCGGGTGCCACTTTGGTGACTGCCACTACATCAGTGGCAACTACGAAGCGGCACGGAGGATGGAGCTTCTCAAGAAGCTTTTCAAGGACATCGGCATGGATGACAGGAGGATCATGATCGAGCGGGTGTCTGCATCAGAAGGCGACCGATTCGGTTCGGTCGTCAATGCATTTACCGAACAGATACGCGAACTCGGCCCGCTCCCCGAAGATTACCAGGAATCCCTCTCCCTCATGCGCGGGGCCTTGGAAGGCGAGCGCCTCAGGATCGTCCTTGGTTCTACTAAGCGTGCCTTCGAAGAGGGCGAGATAGAAGAGGAGCGCTACAACACCACCATGCATGACATCGCCCTTGAGGAGATAGAGCGTGTCAAGATGATGAAGGCGCTTACCGAGAACGGACCGCAAACGGTACCCGAATGGGCGGAATATGTGGGTGTTCCCAAGATGCGCATCTGGCGTCATGTTCTTGCCCTTACGCAGAAGAATGTCATCGAGGTCGTTGGAGAGAAGGAGCATTACATGCAGTACCAGCGGAGGGGCGTATAATGGTGATCAAGCAAGAAGAAATGGACTTGGAGTTTTCCAAGAAGCTTGCGTCAGAAATTGGGGAAAGCTTCCAAAAATGCTTCCAGTGCGGTACCTGCACGGCCCGCTGCCCCGCTGGCAACGTGTCGCAGTACCGTGTGCGCAAGCTCATGCGCATGGCACAGCTTGGCCTCAAGGACAAGATCTTCGACTCTGACGAGATCTGGAACTGCACGACGTGTTCGACGTGCAAAATACTCTGTCCCTGGGGTGTTGACACGCTTTCCACCATCCTCAAGCTTCGTGCCGAGGCGGTAAAGGCAGGCCACCCTCTGAAGAAACACGACCCGCTCGTGAAAAGCCTGCTCAGCTACGACAATCCGTGGCTGCAACCAAGAAACGCCCGTACCAAGTGGTACAAAGGGCTCGATGTCGTCGATCTTTCTAAGAACCCAGGCGAGGCAGATGTCCTCTACTATGTGGGATGCACGGCAACCTTTGACAAGCGCCTCTGGAACATGACAAAGGCCGTCGTCAAGGTCCTTGGCATGGCCGGAAAGACGGTGGGGGTCCTTGGGAAGGAAGAGAAGTGCTGCGGCGGTACCGTTCGCGGTGTCGGCCATCCAGATATCTTCCGGAGCCTTGCGACACGCAACGTCGAGGACATCAACAACGCAGGCGTCGACACCGTCATCTTCTCGTGTCCCGGGTGCCTTAACACCATCATGAACACGTACAGGAAGGAGGAGATTGGTGAGATACGGCCTAAGCTCATGCATGTGGTGGAATATGTTGCTGAACTCATAAACGAAGGCAAGATAAAGCTTGACAAGGATGTCAAGCGCGTGGTCACCTATCACGACCCCTGCCACCTTGGCAAGCACTGCGAGGTCTACGAACCGCCCCGCGAGATTCTCAAGGCGGTCCCCGGACTCAAGTTCAAGGAAATGGACTTTGTGAAGGTCAATTCTTGGTGCTGCGGCGCCGGTGGCGGCCTCAAGACCGCATTCCCTGACCGTGCTACCGAGCTCTCCTCAAACCGGCTTGAACAAGCTGAAAAGACGGGGGCTGACACCATCACGAGCGCCTGCTCGTTCTGTTACCAGAACCTGCTCGACGGTCTCGTGGTACGCAAATCCAAGATGGAAATGAAAGACGTAATGGAAATCCTCGCGGAGGCGATTGAAGAATGAAGATAGGCGTATTCATCTGCTTTTGCGGAAACAACATCGGCGGGTACGTCAATGTTCCCGAGCTCACCGATTATTTCAACACCCTTGGCGACGACGTCATAGCGTTTAACACCACGTTTCTTTGTTCGGAGATTGGCCAGGACCTAATCAAGGACAAGATCGAGGAGCTCAACCTTGACGCCGTCGTCGTGGCTTCGTGTTCCCCCAAGCACCACGGGTCCATCTTCCAGAACTGTATTGGTGAAAAGATTAACCAGTACCGCTGGGAGTTTGCAAACATCCGTGAGCAGTGTGCATGGACGACCCCGAACAAGAAGGACGCCACGGAAAAGGCAAAGGCCATCATCATGGGCGCCATCGAGAAGGCAAAGCTCCTCAAGGACATCGGCTCAACAAGAGTCCCTGTCACGAAGGACGTGCTTATCATCGGCGGCGGTATCACCGGCATGCACGCCTCCCTCGAGCTTACCGACAAGGGATTCCACGTGCACATGGTGGAAAAGAAGGAGACGATTGGCGGCAACATGGTCCGCTTCGACCGTGTCTTCCCCACCGACGACTGTGCCATGTGTACCAGTTCCCCCATCCTGGCGGATGTGGCCATGAACAAGCTCATCGACATCTATTCTCTCTCTGAAGTGGTAGAAGTCAAGGGACGGCCGGGCGAATACAAGATTAAGATTGTGAAGCGCCCCCGGTATGTCGACGAGAAGAAGTGTACCGCCTGCGGCGAATGTACCTCACACTGTCCCGTGGAGGTATGGAGCGAGTGGGACGAGGGCATGGGCCTTCGTGCCGCCATCTTCAAGCCGCTCGCCCAGGCCGTGCCGCTCAAGAACAGGATAGAGCGCGATTCCTGCATCCGCTGCGGAACGTGTGAAAACGTCTGCAAGGCGGGAGCGGTCCTCTATGACGACACCGAGCGCGAATTTGAGATAACGGTTGGCGCCATCCTTGTGTGTACCGGGTACGAGCTTATCGACCTTACCAACACCGAGTACCACCAGGAACATCCCAATGTGCTCACCGGCTTCCAGCTCGAGAGAATCAAGGTACCGTCCGGCCCTACGGCGGGAGAAATCCTTCGCCCCTCTGACGGCAAGATGCCCGAGCACCTCGTCTTCGTGCAGTGCGCCGGGTCGCGCGACCGCCGGTACAACGTCTATTGCTCCAAGATATGCTGCATGTACGCGACGAAGAACGCTCGGCTTATCAAGGCGGAAAATCCTCACATGAAGATAAGCGTATGCTATATCGACATGCGTACCGCAGGGCGCGGCTACGAAGAGTTCTTTGACAAGGCACGTGAGATGGGCATCAACTACATCCGCGGCAACGTCTCGGAAATCGTGCCAGACGGCGAGGACCTTATCCTCAAGGTTGAAGACACGTTCACGAGCGAACCCATCGATGTCAGGGCTGACATGGTGGTCCTCTCAAACGGCCTTATCCCGTCGCAGGGCACCAAGGACATGTCAAGCGTCATTCACATCGTTTCCGGCGCCGACAAGTTCCTCGCACCGGTCCACGTTAAGATCGCCCCTGTGGACACCGCTTCAAAAGGCATCTACATCGCCGGTACCACCGAGGCGCCAAAGCCCATCCAGGAATGCATCACTGACGCAGGTCTTGTGGCTTCAAGGATTGCCACGTTCCTCAAGGATCCCGAAATCGAGATCGACCTTACCACGTCAAAGATCAATCCCGAGGTGTGTATCAAGTGCGGCACCTGTGCCGAGAACTGCGTGTACGACGCCATTGAGACGAGCGGCGAGTTCTACGAGGTTCGCGACGTGTCCTGCCAGGCGTGCGGCAAGTGTTCCGTCACCTGCCCCACGAACGCCATCGACCTGTCATTATTCTCTGAGGACCAGATAATCAAGCAGGTCGACGGTATCCTTCACGAGGACCCGGATGCCATCATCGGCTACTGTTGCTACCAGTGCGGCTACAACGCTGCTGACCTTGCCGGAACGGCCAAGGCAAACATCGACCCGAGCATCAAGGTCGTCTTGGTGCCCTGTTCCGGACGCGTGACCATGCAGCATATGCTTTACCCCTTCTTCAAGGGTGCAAAGGGTGTGTTTTTGGCCGCATGCCTCGAAGGGCAGTGCCACTACATCGATGGCAACCTCCAGGCAAAGGAAAAGGTGGCGCTCTCTAAGAAGGCGCTTGACATCATGGGCGTGGGTGGGCGTAAGCTCAATCTGTTTAACATGTCTTCAGCGGAAGGCCCGAAATTCGTGGCTGCCGCTAAGAGGATGGTGGAAATATGTCAGGAGTAGAAGAAGCAAAGAAGGTCGAGGCGGAAGCCCCGGCCCCTTCCATGGAAGGATGCGAGATAGGGAACACAGTTGACTGTGCGACCTGCAAGCTCTGCGCCTCCGTCTGCCCCACGGAACTCAACTTGGAAAAGGTCGTGCGCATCGCACGGTACGCCAAGGACATGAAGGGCGCCATCAGGGGTTCCCACCGTGATGTCTTCAGGCTAGCCGACAAGATTTCCGGGCGTGTAGACGGCCAGGGGTGGTTGGAAGGGATAGAGGAAGGGACTGATATCGTTTTTTTCCCCGGCAGCATTGCCATCTACGACCTCCTCCTCCAGCGCGACACCAACTACAGCGGCACCGCGAAGGCTGCAGGGCTGGTGCTCAACAAGCTGGGATTCAAGCCCGAGATCGTGTACGGTTCGTCCGGCCACGACCTGTACTTCACCGGCGCCCTCGACGAGTTCGAGGCGGTCAAGGCGCTCATGCTCCCCAAGCTTGAGGGTAAGAAGATCGTGACGGTCTGTGCAGAGGACTACCACATGCTCAAGAACGTGTACGGCCTTGACGTCATGGGATTCGAGGAATTCGTGCTTGAGATGAATCCGGCCTTTGAGAAGACCGACCTCAAGACAACGTACCACGACCCGTGCCGCTACGGCAGGTACAACAACTACTACGATGCCCCCCGGGAACTCCTTGCCAAGGTATCCGACTTTAGGGAAATGAACAACATCAGGGAAAATGCCATTTGCTGTTCCGTTTCCGCCTGGATGAACTGCAACAGGTACTCGAGGGAGGTGCGCCGTGCACGTCTCGAGGAGGCAAAGTCCGTAGGGGCTGACTACCTGGTGACCGCCTGTACAAAGTGCAACATACACCTTGATTGTATACACTTTGAGAAGAACAGGGAGGATGCAAAGGCACTTGACGACGTCAAGATACTAGGCCTTGCGCAGATAGTCGGTTACGCCTTGGGCGTCTTTGATCCCTTTAAGGAGGAAAAGGACTATGTTGCGCCGACCACCATCGGTGTGTACCTAGACCAGTACCAGGTGGAGCGCGACATCGGGAAGTTCATTGACGAAGAACTGCTCAATGAGGCATTCAAGTGCACAACGTGCGAGAACTGCACCGAAATATGCCCGACCCACCATGAGACGCACCTCATGATGGAAGAGTTCCGCAAGGAGCTTGTCGGACGTGACCAGGGTCCAGCTGTCCACAAGAAGCTTGCCAACGCCGTCAAGCAGTTCGGCAATCCGTATGGTGAGAAGGAAGGGTATGCAAAGCCGAAGAAGGGGGCAAAGTATGTCTACTACCCTGGCTGCACAGCCGCCTACCGTCGCCAGGATGTGTTCGACGCCACGGCCAAGATTCTTGACCTTATCGGCATCGACTGGGAGATCCCCGACGGTCTTGTCTGCTGTGGTTCTGTCCTCATACGTTCAGGTCATGATGCGTCAGAGGCAATGGAGACGAACACGGCCATTCTCAAGGGGCGCCCCGTGATTTGCTCATGTGCAGGGTGCTATTCCACCCTTAAGAAGAACTACAAGGGCCTTGAGGTCTACCACATCTCGGACATCATACGCCAGAACATCGACAAGCTCCCGCTCAAGGAGATTAAGAAAAAGGTCATGTACCATGACCCATGCCACCTTGGCAGGAGATTCGGCTACTATGAGATTCCACGTGAGATTCTCCAGTTGATACCCGGTGTCGAGCTTGTGCCCTTTGACAGGGAAAAGGAAAACGCCCAGTGCTGCGGTGCAGGCGGTGGCGTGAAGTCCGCTAAGAACGACTTGGCCAATTCCCTTGCCAAGAAGCGCATGGACGAGGCAGCAGAGAAGGGAGCCGATATGGTGGTTGCAACCTGTCCGTTCTGTGAACTGAACCTAGGCCAGAATACCGACACGGGCATCCCGGTGGTGGATATCCTGAATCTCCTTATGGA
>JAHKLV010000194.1 GCA_020854925.1 Candidatus Methanofastidiosia archaeon
ATGATGAGAAGCATCGCGTCTCGGGGGTCCGTATCGAGGTGCGTGAGGTCCCGAAGCACCGCGTTGAGGTAGATGTCCTCCGTCGTGGCGACGCTCTCGGCGCCATAGGTAGAGATGTAATCCTTATAAAAGTCCGAACAGCCGTTCCAGCCGGTGTTAAAGACGCTATAGTCGGCCTCGCGGGTAAGCATGGGCACGACAAGCGGCACGAGCACCATGACAAAGGCAAGCCCGAAGATGGCCGAGTACACGTAAAAGCGGCGCATGGTGCGGGATATCATCGCCGACCACCCATCCGTCCCGATACGCGGGTGAGGGCGGCAAAGAACGCCTCGTAGACCGAAAACCCGATGTGGCGTGAGGAGTAGCGGGACAGCTCGAACGACTTCGTGATGACAGGTGCGTCGTCCCGGGTGTAGGTGAGGCGGCGAAGCGTCTCGTCGATGTCCCGGTGCGTCGTGTCGCGCGAAAGACGAAGCGCGCCGATGCGCTCAAGCAGGTCTATGAGGGCGCCGTAGCCCACGATGACGGCGTCCTTGAAGGATGTTATGGAACCGAGAAGCGATAGCTCCGTGCGGAAGACCTCCTGCTCGCTCACGGGTACGGCGGCTTCGGGAACCGAGGGCACCGGACGAGCGGGGCGGCGTCTGAGGGCGGCGATGCCGAGCGCGGCCACGATAACGGCTACCGCAAGGGAAAGAAGGGACGTCGTATGCTCGCGGGCATATGCCGCCGCCTTGGAAAGGCCGGACGGGATCGTCCTGTCAAAGATCGACGCAGGGGGCTCGACAACGATCTGCACCGTGGGAGACCGCGCATAACGATAGATGCCGTCGATGGGATGGTATTCTGCATAGGCGGTGACCGTAAGAGACGACACGTAGGCGATGTCACGCTCGACGAGGTAGGTGCCGGTGCCATCGGTGATTGTGGCAATAGGTGTTCCCGATACCGTCACCGCCACGGGTCGACCGGCAAGCGGCAGGCCGTACGCGTCGGTAAGCGTGCCGAACAGCTGCAGGGAATCATTGCCCTCGCCGTGCTGGTATGTCCGGTCGAGGGTAAGGACGGTACCCAGCGACACGTCCACGACCACGGTGTTTGAGACGTAGTCCGTGCCGCCGTGCGATGACCGAGCCTGGAACGAGAGGGTTTCGGCGGGGGCGTTGGGAAGCCGGTAGGAAAGCATCACGCGACCCTTCGTGTCGGTGGTACCCGTCGCTACGGGAGCGTCATCGACAAAAAGCGTTACCAGTGTATCCCGTACGGGGGCGCCGTCGACAAAAAAGAGGGTATAGACGTCGTACGTGCGCGACGGGGAGAGCTCTGACACCCGAATGCTAAACAGCGAATAGTCGGCGCCTATTGCCTCTTCGAGTGCCGAGAGCGCTTCATCGAACATCCCCAGGCGCGCCGCAAACGACGCGTAGGCGGTAAGAAGGCCCACCACGCTGACACCGAGGCCCGCCAGGGCCATGATGTCGTCCTCAAGGCCGTCAAGGCCAAGGGCAAGCGCGGAGAGGCGCTCACGCGCGTCGATGTACGCGGAAGGATACAGCAACGGGTCGCCTGCCGCCCCTAGGAGCGCAAGGTCATTGGCGAGGGCTGGCACGTCCGCCACGGCGGTGGCAAGATACGACCCGATGACAGCCGCGGGCGGGTAGAAAGAGGAAAGCGGTACCTCCCGCTCGACCGAGGCAAGACCTTGGGCGGTCTGCATAACGGGCGCAAGGAGTGCCGAAAGGCGCACGCGCTCAGCTGTCGCATCCCCGTATGAACCGGAAGAAAGAAGCGAAAAGCAGCCGGCCGCACGGTCTGTGGCGCCTTGGAAGTAGGAGAGAAGCGCCATAGGGTCGTACGCGCCGTCGTCCACCTTTTCATGGGGTGTGGCGGCGGCTAACGGGGATACATTAATAAGGATGACAAGGAGAGTCACAAGAAGGTACCGAAATACCTTTCTATTCATACAACACCAGCAAAGCATACGCATATAAACGTTTTGACGATAGGGCGCGGCGAGGCACATGAAACCCAGCAAAGGCATCTCATCCCTCGTGGGGGCACTGTTCATCATACTCTCCGTGACAGGGTACGTTCTCTACCCGTTGGAGCCGGTGATGGCCCGCGCGGCGCTTTCCGGCATCTTTATCGGGGTGTTCCTCCTTTTTTCCACGGTGCGCTACCGCATGCCGGAAACGGTGTCATCGGCGGTCATGGCCTCCTCGGCCGCATCGCTTTCGTCCGTCATGCAGGGCCTTGAGCTCAAGGGCACCGGCATCTTCGTCCCGCGGACCGCCGCGCTTGGGGCGGACAAGGTCTTCGTGCCGCTCCATCCCGGCCCCCTCGCCATCAAGCGGGCGCTCCTTACCGAGGACCGCGTCTTCTTCACCCAGGGATTCACCAAGGACTACGGCGCCTTCGTGAACGCGCCCGGGGCAGAGGTGCTCGCACTCTGCGAGCAAGAGGCACAGGCGTCGTTTGCCGGCGTCGGGGCGCAAATGATGTGCTCGATGGTAAAGATTGTCGAGGGTATCGACCTTGTCTCGTCTGTTGACGCAGACTACGACGAGGAGGCGGGTACGCTCAAGGTGGCCTTCTCGCACGGCACCTACGACGGCCTGTGCCGCGAGCTTCGCGCCGCACACCCCGACGTGTGCCTGCAGGCGTGCTGCCCGGTCTGCGCCACCATCCTCTCCTCATTCGCGAAGGCGGAGGACCGGCCGCTGCAGGTTTACGAATCCACGCGCGAGGCGGGAAAGGTCCGCATCCGCGCACGCTTCCTGGAGTGGGGGACCGATGCGGACGAATGACACGTTCGCCCTTTCCTTCATTGTCTGGATAGGGCTCATGCTCGTCTTTGCCGGCACGGCAGAGCCGGCGCTCTTCATCATCCTCATCCTCATCGGATTCCTCATCCTGCGCGAGCTCTTCGACACGTCGCTCACGTTCCAGCAGAAGGATCGGCTCAACTTCTTCCTCTATGTCGGCGTCATCTTCTTCATGATAGTGGTGGCGCAAAAGGTCGTGGAGATCCTTCAGTCCTAGGTGACCGCATACGAGGGCACACCGGGTGCCCTTCGTGCTAATGTTAAGATATTTGCAAAAAGTATATCATTTTTATTGGTATTAAGGCAGAAAATTTAAGAGGCGGGTATGCGATACGTGGTATCCAGGAGGATACCGTGTATGGTACGCATCGCCACCGTCATCGGGGCACGCCCCCAGTTCATCAAGGCGGCACCCGTCTCCCGCGCGCTTGCGGGCGTGGCTGACGAGATTCTCATCCACACCGGGCAGCACTACGACCCGGGGATGAGCGACGTCTTTTTCGAGGAGATGCACATCCCCGTGCCGACCTACAATCTCGGCATCGGTTCCTGGACCCAGGGGCACCAGACGGGAGAGATGCTCAAAGGGATCGAATCCATCCTCCTCTCCGACGAGCCCGACATCGTGCTCGTGTACGGAGACACGAACTCGACGCTTGCCGGCGCGCTTGCCGCGGCCAAGCTCCACCTTCCCGTGGCCCATGTGGAAGCGGGTCTGCGAAGCTTTGACAAGTCGATGCCGGAAGAGATAAACAGGATCCTTACCGACCATGTCTCCACCCACCTGTTCTGTCCCACGAAGACCGCAGCGGCAAACCTTGCCTCGGAGACCATCATGCAGGGCGTGCACGTCACCGGCGATGTCATGGCCGACGCGCTCGCCATGCATGCGCCGGTGGCCGCGCGCTCATCGGAAAAGCTTGCAAGCCTCGGCCTTGTGCCCGGGGCGTACACGCTGTGCACCGTGCACCGGCAGTCGAACACCGACGACCAGAAGCATCTTGCGGCCATCGTCTCGGCGCTCGGCGACGTGGGCGATGTCGTCATGCCCCTGCATCCCCGGACACGCCGAGCGCTCGTGCAGGCCGGGCTCTACGAGCAGGCGGCTCAGGCGATGACGCTCATTGAGCCCGTGGGATATCTTGACATGCTGGCGCTCGAACAGAACGCCCGCCTCATCCTCACCGACTCGGGGGGCGTGCAGAAGGAGGCATACCTCCTCGGCGTGCCGTGTGTCACCCTGCGGGAGAACACGGAATGGACCGAGACCGTGGACGACGGCTGGAACGTGCTCGTGGGCGCGGACCGGGATGCAATCTGCTCTGCTGCGGCATCCTTCCGCCCGAAGGGGCCGCGCTCAGATGTCTTTGGTGACGGGAAAGCAAGCGAGCGTATCGCTTCCATCCTTGCCGACAAGGTGTAAGGCAACTCCCCCCTTCGACGAACGAAGTGCTAATCGAAGAGTTTTTAAACATATTTTCATGATTATCATAATCACCATACTAGAAGTGACACTATGACAACGAAAAAGTACCTCTTGGCAGTACTTGCCATCGGCATCATCCTTCTTGCAGCCGCACCGATGCAGGCAAAGAATTCTCTTCCCGACATGTCGGGTGTTGAAGGCAACTATGATACGGGTGACTTTGCGAACTCGGGAATCGTGAGTTCACCACAGGTCACGTTGCAATCCACGAATCCCACCCTTACCTTTGATGAATGGTATGAGGTAGAGGATGAAGAACCGGATTCCTATGACCTTCGCTTTGTAGTCGTTACACGAGTGTATTCACAGGATGACGAACGTGATGGCATCAACGATATGGTCGTTCTCCCTCTCACGAACTGCCCCAGCAGTTCGGAAGGATGGATGTGGAAAGAATTCACCCTTTCTTCCCACGGATTTTACCAGGGAGACACCGTGGTCGTGTCCTTTGTCTTTGACACCAGAGACGCCGCATACAACGATTTTAAGGGCTGGTTTGTCGACAACGTTAACATCGACGGCACCATCTTCACCTTTAATGGGACTATGGAAGGCTGGCAATCGCAGAATCTCGGCTACGAATTCGAAGGTCCCGCTTGTACTCCCGACTCCCTCGATGGAGACAAAGAAAAAGATGAGTACTATCAAGGACAGGGCCTCTGGCGATACCTGTACTATGGTGATAACGGACAGCTGTGGTACGGCCACATTCCCTCCTCCTCGTGGAGCCCTGTCTCCCTCAAGCCGCTCGTGGACACGCAGCTCAAGGCTGCCCAGGGCCTGTGGGCATGCATCACGGCCTCGCTTCCCGATGAGCTTTCAGCATCCGCACAGCAACAGATAGCGGCCATCGCCAGCTACATGGAAAACGCCACCGGCATCAGCAACGCCGTCTATGCCAACGGCCAGCTTGCAAAGGCGGTCCAGGCCATGGAAGAGCTCATGGCGATGCTTGACATCACGTGCGAATAAGCAGACCCGGCCCGTACGCGGGCCTTTCTCTTTTCTTCTTTCATTCTTTTCTCGTGTCGCCTTGTGCATCCTTCTGATGCGCAGTAACCCGTAGCTTACCCGTGTGAGCCCGCGATACGCCCCGTAAGGAGGAGGCGTCGCAGGGCGGCCGGCCGGTACAGCCGATAGCGGAAGATGACCGAGAGGAGTATGACAGCACCGAGCACCTCGGTCGCCTGCACGTATCCGCTTTCCATGACGCGCTCCCAGTAGTAGGCGACGTCATACGGCGTAGAGGGAAGCGAAATGCCGCGAAGCGGCCAGATAAGCACCGCCGGCGCACGCCACAACGCATCGAGGGTGTAATGCATGATAGAACCAAAAGCCAGCTCGGGAATGTTCCACCGGACACAGGCAGCAAGCAGGACTATGGCAAACAGCGTGGTGTGCGCATAGCCGCGCCCTGCGGAAAGGCCGGCTATGTTAAGCGGCTTGTCCAGCAGGTCAGGAAGCATCGCGCCGATAACGAGAAGCCTGATGTCGTAGCGTGACACGTCCTTCCCATGCTGGTAGGCCAAGGCGAGAAGCACTCCCGTGGCGATGCCGATATGGGCAAGGACATACATGGCGGTACAGGGGAGAAAATCCTTAAGTATCTTTGCGAAAAAGGCGAACATACGAAAAGGGTGATATCGATGAAAGATGACGCACTTCTATCCTGGAGTGAGAAAAAGGCCCAGCTCTAGGACAAAACCCACGCTCAGCGCCTCTACCGGCATGGAGACTGTTATCAAAAAACAGGTGGCGTACCTCTCTCAAAAACTGATTGTCTATGAGAAGAAACGCCAGCACATGTTCGCAGCCTTTGAAGAGGAGCTACGGGCGGCCTTTTGGGTTGTCTAGTCTCGTGGCGCTCGGGCGGATGACCAGGATGGTGGCGCCGGCACAGGACATGGGAGAGGGGGTTTTGATGATCTCCTTGCATCACTAGTCATGCTCCGCAAGCGCCTTGAGAATCGATGATACCAGAGACAGGGTATGTTCCCCGTACTACGCTGGGGTCGCATCCGTACACGTCGTGGAAAATCTTATATGGCTCCGCCACCTGTGCAGTATAGGCTGAACAGCATGCGACAGTACGATGACCTTCTCACGATTGCAGCGCTCACCGCACTCACCGTGGTATCGGTAGCCTACGACATATCCGTCGTGCGCCAGGTGATGGGCATCGTCTTTATCCTCTTCTGCCCCGGCTATGCGCTGATCGCCGCGCTCTTCACCAAACGGAAAGACCTTGACGCCATCGAGCGGATAGCGCTTTCCTTCGGTCTTTCCATCGCCATCGTGCCCCTTATCGGGTTGGGGCTCAACTACACGGAATGGGGCATACGCCTCACGCCCATCCTGGCGGCGAACACCACGTTCACTGCTGCCATGCTTGTCATCGCGCTGTGGAGAAGAAAAGAGACCTATGAAGAGGACCGCTTCACCTTCCGGTACACCGTTCCGAAGGTGGATTTGGGAGAGTCACGGACCGACCGGGCGCTTTCCATCATCCTCATCGCCTCGATAGTCGTTGCCATGGGCACGCTTGTCTATGTCATCCAGGCTCCCAAGACGGGCGAGCGATTCACCGAATACTATATTCTCGGCCCGGGGGGCATGGCTGATGACTATCCCACCTCGTACGTTCTCGGTGACACGAAGGAGGTCATTCTCGGCATCGTGAATCACGAGTACGATGCGGTGACCTACCTCGCGGAGATGAATCTTGACGGCACGGTCCTCTGGACAACGGAGGTCACGCTTGCGCACGAGGAATCCCACGAGGAGACGGTGCAGATTACGCCTCCTGTGGCAGGGGAAAGCATGAAGCTCCAGTTCCTCCTCTACAAGGACGGGGAACAGTACCGCGACCTGCACCTCTGGATTACGGTCAACGATTAAGAACGGCAGAAGGGGGCCAGATGTGCGCGAAACATCGCCTTATTCTTGTATTGTGATATATATTCACGTATCTGGGAACAATGGTACGATATTGTAGATTTATATATGGATAACCATATAAAGGTAATACCAGAATATGATACCAATCGTATCCAATAGGCATTTTCTTACACTACCACATCCTATGGCGCACGCCATATCGACCCACGAGTGATACCCATGAACGGCCGGCGGACCCTTCTCCCCTGTGTAGTGCTGCTGCTTCTTTTTATAGGAATGGTACAACCGACCCATTCCCAGAACGAGGAACAGGCCCATCTTTTTTCTGATGCTCTCACTATCTATTCCCGGCAGGCAACGCAGGAGGATATCGCCACGCTCATGTCGCTCCAGGGTGTGTATGAGGAAGGAACAACCTACAACATCATCATCGACGGGTACGGCACCGGCCTCCGGCCACCCACAGTTGAAGAGTGGAATGCCATGGCATCATCCCTCTCCATCGTCGAACGAATTGACCTCGCCGGGGGCATGGACTCCCTTCCTGCCACCATCGACCATTCCGCCAGCATCCACTTCCCTCCCGTGGGAAGCCAGGGGCAGGAAGGTTCGTGTGTGGCCTGGGCGGTGGGCTACTATACGAAGACGTTCCAGGAAGCAGTGGAGCGCGGATGGGACTTTAGCGATGCATCCTGGACCAACGGAGAACCGACGCCTTCTTATCAAGACAAGATTATGAGCCCGGACTTCATCTACCACCAGATAAACGGGGGCGTGGATGGCGGCTCCACCTATAACGACGCCATCACACTCGTAACCTCGGTCGGGGCGAGCAGCTGGGCCCTCATGCCCTACAGCCAGTACGACCATACGTCCTGGCCTTCTGAAGCGGCGTGGAGGGAGGCACCACTCTACCGTGTGACGGCGGCTTCAACTACGCATATTTCAGGACTGTGGGCCTTGATTCGCTCAAGGCACTTCTAGCAGACGGCGTCTTGGGTATCATATCCATTGACGCGAATCAATATGGTGCCATGACCGACGACATATGGACCACTGACACCTATGTGCTTTCCGGAACTAATCACGCCAACACGGTCGTGGGTTACGACGATACAAAGGCATACACTGAAGGGGGTCAGACGAGGTACGGGGCATTTAAGGTCGTGAACTCCTGGGGGCCCACGTGGTCAGGGGACGGCACGTACTGGATATCGTACAACGCCATGGCACAGGTGGTCCGCTACTACATGTATTACCATGACCGTATCGCGTATGAGCCTGAGACCGTTGCGGTATATACTATTGAGCATGCCAGCAGGCGCTACGCGGATATCATCGTGGGGACGGGCGATCCATCCGCCCCAACCATCCAGAAGTATTATGAGCAGTTCAGCTACGATGGGGGCAATCACCCTTTTCCTACAAATGCCATGGTGCTCGACATAACGGAATTTGGCACCCCCACGGATAATCTCTTTCTCAAGCTCGTCAATAGGCATTCTACGGACGGCACCATCGTATCGTTTTCGATTGAATGCTATCCCGGAGGGTATGACCCCACGGGTGCACAAGCGAGCGTGCTTCTCTCTGCAGATCCCCCCGTTGCCGTGCCGGCGGGTACAACGGGAACGGCCGTCTGCGAAGCTGGCTATGTCGTCACGTCATTTACTACGGAAACGGAATCAATTGCCGCAGATGGGGCGTCGACAGCCATCCTTACCGCCACGGTAGAAGACATGACCGGTACCCCAGCTCCCGATGGCATTCCCGTCAGGTTTCCTACGACCGCGGGCACGCTTGCCACTGAATCGGCGACGACAGAAAATGGCACCGTAAGTGTAGCCGTTACGTCGGAAGAAACGCCTGGCGCCGCAATCGTGACAGCACGTCATGGATTATCAGAACAACCTGTGCTTATCCGATTTGTCGGGCCCCCTGCAACCATAGTAGTCAGTGCCGAAGACGGTCGGATGGCAGCAGACGGCACATCCGAGACAACAATATCCATCTCAGTGACTGACGAATCAGTCAATCCAGTACTAGA
>JAHKLV010000043.1 GCA_020854925.1 Candidatus Methanofastidiosia archaeon
CGTTCCTGTTGTCCTGCCAGGCGGCAAAGGTGCGACCATCCTGTGTTTCGCCCAGTGCTGGTGCATACTGGTCAGCTAGGTTGTTTGATACCGAGAACGTGAGGTCCCCTTCTACCACCGGCGGATTGGCCAGGTCCTGTGTGTAGAGGACGAGGGCGGTAAGGACGAATCCGAGAAGGAAGATGGTGATAATCCTCTTTCTCGTGATGGGAACGCGGCTTGAGTGCCGCACGCTGTCCACTAGCTTTGACTTCTGCAGGAATGCCACGCCGATGCCGATAATGGCCAAAAAGCCCACAATTAGGATGGAAAAGACCATCTCATTTCTCGTTATCTCATTTTGCGTGTAGGCGGTGTACTGGTACACCGTGGCAAAGGCTGAGCATGCGAAGATGAAGATGGCAAGGTGATTCCACAGATACTGCGGCCCCCTCAGGTAGGCGCTGATGACGTTTCCCCCGAGGGCGGCGATGATGCCGACGTACAACCACGGAAACGAACCGTCGAAGAAGACGGTGAAGACATAGCGCACCGATTCCCAGTTCACATAGGGCACCATGCTCCATTGGATGTTCTGGAATCCCCTGTTGGCACCGTAAATGGCGATGCCGAGAGCTATGGTGTATGCAATGGCCTTGACCCTGCGGGGTGAGAACTGCTCCTTGAAGTAGTCGTCGAGGCCAAATCCCTTCATGAAGAGATACAGGCCCGCGAAGGAGAAGATGGCAAACCACCCATACCGGGTGTACTCGGGGAAGAGGTACGTCATGGCATAGATAAAAATGATGATGCCGGGAAGGCCGACCAGGATGCCTGACACCTTCCGGTCGTCGAGAAGCTTCTTTATGTAGCGGTGAAGGATGAAGTACGTGTCCTCGAGGCTTTCACTCTGCTGGACGGTGACACGTTCGATGGAGACCAGCGACATCCGGGACTGGATGACGGGAAGGACGTTTTCGTCCTCCTTGCCGTCTGATACAAGGATGACGTCATGGGTGTCGTAGGCTTTCACAATGGCATCAAGCTGTTCAGATATAATCAGGTCCGACTTCACACCCACCGATTTATCGCCGGTCACACACGCGACACGGACATCCCGCCCTTCCTCATGGAGCTGACGATAGAGCTTGATGCAATGGAACAGAACGTTTGTATCGGACTCGGTGGGGTCTGCGATGCCGAGGTTCATGGCAGCGTCGGCTAGTGCCTCCGGGCCAAGGAGGGGCCCCCCGATGCCAGTTTTTTCCCCAATGTCGTTATCCCTATCGACACCGAGAATGAGGATCCGTTTGTCCACGTGAACATCACCCTGTCGCGTACGATAAGACCCTATTCAGAATGCTCTATATAAAGTTTCTCTAGATGGGGCCCTAAACGTGATATGGGGTCAAAAAAAGGCAAAAATACAAAGATAAAAAGAGGAAAAAAGATTAGAGGAAGTTGGATTCCTGAAGAATCTTGAACTCCTCTGTGGACAACTTCTCACCACGGATAAACCGGTCGTAGAGATCCTTGGCCTGATCGTTTATCTGGTCCATGATCTTCTTGGTTTCCTTTTCCTTTTCCTTAATCCGCTTGGCCTTGGTCTCGGCCTTTTTCTCCGTAATCTTGCCCCGGTGCTTGTTCATCTGGTCGCGTGTCTCACGCATCTGGGCATAGATACTGTTTAGCTGGGACTTCTTGGAAAGGAATTCCTGGTGTGCCTTGTCCGCGGTCTTCTTCGTCTCAGAAGCTCGTTGTGAAAAGTACGTCACACGCTCGTGGTACTTTGCTGATTCCTGGGAGAACTCAACGACTTTCTCATGCAACTGATCAATCTCTTTCCTCAGGGCGGTAATCTGGTCCCTGAGCGTCTTAATCTTATCCTTGATTTCCTTTGAGAATTTGGTCGTTTCAAGCTCTTTGCGAAGCGTGGTAATCTGAGTTATCAGCTTGTTTTCTTCTTTCAATGGGAGAACAGATGTTTCAAGCTTCCATTCCATCTCGTCTATGCGCTTTTGCAGCTGGAATGGGTTGGGAGAGGAAGAGTCTGAATTGCCGGTAAACTCCTTCTTGATGGCCTTCATTTCGTCCTTCAGAATGGAGAGTTCCTTCCGCTTTTCGTCACGGAGGGCTTTGTATTCGGATACCTTTTCATTCGCTGCGTCACGCTCCTCTTTTGCTTCCTTGAGCTGGCCGAGCAGTTCCTTGAAAAGTGTGTTGTTCTCATCTCTCTTCTTGATGTTATCATCAATTTCTATTTTGAATGCTTCGCACGTCTCTCTAAGCTCCTGATGTGATTTTTTTAGTGTTCCAAGCTCTTTAAATAAGTCGTCTTCCAACGTTACTCCCCCATGAATTAGTCATACATTATACCATCCCTTTTTAAATTTTACCTTTGTTCGGCGCTGCCAATTTCTTTAAATAGACCGCCGAACGGTAATTATTTATAATCTTTTCCATAATCCTTGCTAGGTGTTGGAGCCATGTATCTTCTCTTAGGGTGCGGTATCGTGGGATTTGCCGTTGCAACAGGTATCCATGACAGGGGCGGCGACCTTGCCATCATAGAGCGGGATCCCAAACGGGTCAAGGATTTGAGCGAGAAGGGATTCTACGTTATTGAGGGCGATTACCTCTCATCGTCGTCTCTGGTGAAAAAGACCATCTCCGAGGCGGATGTCATCATCATTGCCACGGCAAGCAGCGAGGACAACAAGCGCATCATAGCCCATGTCCGCTCCATCAACCCCTATGCCATCATACTGGCACGGGGATACAGTGTGACGGATGTCGATGCCATGAATGCGGCAGGGGCCGGTGTCGTCGTTATTCCCCAGGTCGCCGTTGCAGAGTCCCTGCTGCACCATCTCTCGAGGGTCGAGCGCGTCGAGCGTACGCGCCGCCTTTCCAGGGGGTTTAAGAAAGGTGAGCGCATAGGCATTATCGTTCATGACAATCCTGACCCCGACGCCATAGCCTCAGCCATGGCGCTTCGCCTCATTGCAGGCCATCACGGCATGAGCGCCGACATCCTGTTCGGTGGCGAGGTGGGCCATCAGCAGAACAAGGTCTTTGTGAATCTTATCGGCGTGAATCTTGTGCATATAGACGAGTATAACAAGTATCTTATCAGGGGCTATGACCGCTTGGCGCTTATCGACCTTTCGTCCGATGCCAACACGAGCATCCTGCCCAGCGACGTGATGCCCGATATCATTCTCGACCACCACCCAAAGACCGCGGACTATTCGCCGCTGGTCGAGGATATCCGCCCCTCCGTGGGGTCGGTTTCCTCCATGATGGTTCAGTATCTCATCGATTACGGGTACGAGGTCGACAGTAAGCATGCAACCGCCCTCCTTTACGGCATCATGACCGACACGAACAACTTCCGCCGCAGGATATCGCGTGAGGATGTCGAGGCGGTGGCGTGGCTCCAGGGCAAGACGGACCAGGACATGCTCATGAAGATAGAGAATCCCACCATCTCCCCCGACGTGCTTGAGGTCATCGGAAAGGCGGTTCTTGGCAGGGATATTGTAAGTGGGTATGTGCTCTCCAATGTGGGGTACATCGCCAACAGGGACTCCCTTCCCCAGGCCGCAGACTTCCTGCTCAATCTTGAAGGGGTCACAACCGTGGTCGTTTTCGGTGTGCTCAATGATGCGCTCTACGTGTCGGCGAGGACGCGCGACATCAAGATCAACCTTGGACAGACTCTGGAAAAGGCGTTTGGATCCATCGGCTCTGCAGGAGGACATCTCTCCGCTGCGGGGGCACGCATCCCCTTGGGCATCTTTGGTATGATCGATGACAAGGAGATACTCAAGAATCTTGCAGGTGAGGCGGTAAAAAAGATGTTTCTCAAGGCAGTGGGTATCTATTCGACCGAGGGGTGAGCGCCCTCTCGTGATTCTGCCGCGAATCCCTTGAGAATCTGTATGCTTTTTGAAGCTCCAATGCGGGAGGCCCCGGCGGCAATGAGCCGCTCGGTCTGCTCCCACGAGGCGATGCCGCCCGCGGCCTTTACGCCCATGCCGTCACCCACTATCCTTCGCATGAGGCGCACATCGTCCTCGGTGGCGCCGTACGGTCCGAATCCCGTGGATGTCTTTACACAGGATGCGCCGGCGCGCTTGGCCAGCTCACAGGCCATCACCTTTTCCTCGGGAAGGAGGTAACACGTCTCGATGATGGCCTTGACCGGCACACCAAGTGAGGCGATGGCGGCAATTTCACCCTCAACTTCGCCGAATCGCTGGGATTTTAGGGCGCCGATGTTGATGACCATGTCCACTTCGGATGCGCCGTCGTCTATGGCGCAGGATGCCTCCTGCATCTTGACGTTCTGTACGGACTGCCCAAGGGGGAATCCTACGACGCATACAACGCCGATGCCCGTCCCTGCCTCCTCTCGTGCCAGGGATACCCAGTACGGATTAACACAAACGGCACCAAATCCGTAGTCCCTGGCCTCCCCGACTAGGCGGCGTATGTCGTCGGCCGTCGCATGCGGACGCAGGAGGGTGTGGTCTATCATGCCTGCGAGTTCCTCTTTCCTCATCATCCTTACCTCTTCGCACCCGTTAATATAGTTTTTTGAAGTGCTCTGGCGGGCGCATGCCCATAAACCTTTTAAATCACCTGAGAAATGTGAAGTGGTGGTATTTTATGACCATAAAAGTAGGTATTGTCGGTTACGGCACGATCGGAAGACGCGTTGCCGACGGTGTTGCATCTTCTTCTGGCATGGATATTATCGGCGTATCGGGGCGTTCGTACGGCCGAAAGATGGACCTGGCCCGCATGCGGGGCTTTCCCGTTTTCGTCCCCTCCAGCTCAGCCCATGAGTTTTCCGAACGGGGCTTTGACGTGGGGGGGTCCTTGGAGGACCTGTGCAGTGAGGCCGACATCATCGTCGATGCCACACCGGGGAAGGTTGCGGCCGAGAACATGCCGCTCTACCGTGCCGCTGGCGCAAAGGTCATCGTCCAGGGGGGCGAAAAGCATGAGCTTACCGGGCTTTCCTTCTCATCACTTGCGAATTATGAGGCGGCGGTAGGCAAGGACGTGTGTCGTGTCGTGTCCTGCAACACGACAGGTCTTTCACGTCTCATATCGACGCTTGACCGCGCTTATGGTGTCGAGCGCGTCTTCGTGTCCCTCATACGCCGCGCTGCAGACCCGAAAGAGTCAAAAAAGGGCCCTATTAACGCCGTTAAGCCGGTAATGGGCGTCTCACACCATGGTCCCGACGTGAAGACCGTGATGCCCCATATCGACATCTATTCCATGGCTGTCGCCATTCCACACACCTTGTCCCACGTCCACACCCTCAAGGTGACGCTCCGCTCGCCGGCAGACAGGGACGCCCTTGTGGACCTGCTCCGCTCAACGCCGCGCATACTCGTGGAGAAGGGGGGAGAAGGATTTTTTGACACAGCACAGATTGCAGAGTACTATCGTGACTTCCGCCTGCGCTACGATATGCCGGAGCTTTTCATCTGGGATGAACCGCTCGACGTGGTGGGTTCCGATGTCTATATCATGGCTGATGTGCATCAGGAGTCCATCGTCGTCCCAGAAAACGTCGATTGCATCAAGGCGATGTGTGGCATGGAGTCCGATAAGATGCGGGCGATACATGGCACCGACAAGGCGCTTGGTATCGCCAAGTCCGACTCGTGCTATCTCTGAATGTGTGAGCACATACGGGGGAACGCTCTTCCCCCTCTTTTCTTGCCTCTGTGCGGTGTCCCTGTACATGGGCCCCTTTCCCTTCTCTGAAGGCCCCCAAAACATATATATGCCCCCTTTTCGTAGGGGGGACGATGAAGGACACACCACGAATACTGGCCGCCCTGTCCCTTGCATTCCTCATTATGGCAGCAGGAATGCAGATAGTTGGCGCCCAACAGCCGTTTGACCATACGGTCATTGTCAATGCACCTGCGGTCGCCATGTCCGGCGGCGAGCGCATCGGTGTTATCAGCGAGATGCAGGTCAGCGTCTCGGAGGGCGACGGATCCATTTTCGTGGAGACATGGCCGCTTTCGGAGCTCGATACCCAGGCATCGGCTCGGCTTGCCGTGGCGGTGGCACAGACCGTCACTGGCATCGATGTCTCGTCTTACAATATCTATTACTCCATTCTTTCCAGCGCGCCTGTTGTTGGCGGCCCGTCTGCGGGTGCCATTCTCACCGTCGCCACGATAGCGTGCCTTAATGGGTGGGATGTCGACCCTACGGTCATGATGACCGGAATGATTAATCCCGACGGCACCGTGGGCCCGGTGGGCGGCATCTACGAAAAAGCCGAGGCCGCGCATAAGGAGGGCATCTCGCTTTTTCTTGTTCCCCAAGGCCAATCGGTCGTTACTGTCGATGACAGGGTCGTTGACCTTCGTTCCTATGCCCCTGAAGCGTGGGGCATGGAGGTACGCGAGGTGCTTTCCATCACCGAGGCGGTGACCGCCTTTACCGGATACGCCTACGATGAGGACAGCTTTGGCGGCGATATCGTTGCCGACACCACATTTTATGCCGATGATGTGCAGGTTGAGCTCGTCGAGGCAGAGCGCATGCATCGGGAGCTCAACACCAGGCTCTTTGACGCCCCGCTGCCCACTGATATCTATCGCGACCTTACCTCATACATGGTCTCATCGGCTCAGCGGGTGGAAGATGCCGTGGCAGCGGTGGATGCGGGCAGGCACTACACCGCCATGTCGTACCTGTTCCAAGCACGCATATCACTCTCTTATGTGGAGTTTGCCCTGCACTACTTCGAGGCAGAGGACCGACAAATGGCCTTGGACGACGTGGTGGGGGAGATAGAGCGTGACCTTTCAGACTTGGACATCGCCGTAAGCGCCATGTCAGAATCCATATATGGATTTGCCATGCTTGACGCCTTTGCGGCTGCCCAGGAGCGTTCATTCGAGGCACAGGAACACCTTGCCCAGGCAAAGCGGTACCGGGTATGGAACGAACCGGCAAACGCCATGTACAGTTGTGCGCTTGCGCGTGAGCGCGCGCGGACAAGCTGGTTCTGGCTTTCGATTGCCGAGCGGTATGCAGAAGGCGAACGGATAGCCATTACGGATGTGCAGTACGACGCGTATACCCTTCTTAACGACGCTAATCTTATTTTCATCTATGTATCGGAAATGGTAAGCGGTTCCGAGCTGCTTTCGGACGCGCAGGAGCTCTTGGCCATTGCACAGGACCAGTATGACAGCGGGGATTATGCGGCATCACTCTACAATGCCATCGAGAGCAGGACGCTGGCATCACTTGCCATCGAGCTCTATTCGTGCGGTGAGGCGTCTGTCGAACGCATGGCCCTTGCACGCCAACAGGCGGCAGCAGCCATCGAGCGCCAGGTTGCCAACGGCATCGTGCCGCTCCTCTCTATGTCGTATTACGAATTTGCCTCCGTGTACGAGGAAGCGGACACCTGCGTGCAGGCGACACTCTACTACAAGTACGCATCAGGTGTTGCAAACGCCTTCCGCTATCTTGCATCGGGGTTCGCACAGGCCCCCGCCTACTCGCAACGCGGGTCTGGCGGCACGGGTCTTCCCGTTGCAGCCATTTCAGGCCTGGTAGGGCTCATGGCAGGTTCAGTGGGGACTTTGGCCGTCATAAAGCGACGCCAACGTAACGTTTATAAAGAGCGAATTGAGTGATACGGTGTTCAGGGGCCCGTGGTCTAGCTGGTTATGACGTCGCCCTTACAAGGCGAAGATCTTGAGTTCAAATCTCGACGGGCCCACCATGTTCTTCCTCGGATTCAAGTGAGGCATACCTGTCCTTTTTACCTTTCCTCCCGTTTTCCCTTTTGGGCGTCGCTTTTGGTGGGCGAAGGCATTGGAACCGAAATCGTGAAATAGGGGTGCCTTGCATGATACTCCATGCACCTCATGGTCATGGCATGCTGGGCGGGTTGGCGCCATGGGTAAGAGGTATTGTGCCGCTTCACTACGTGAAGCACTTCTCAGGGTGGGAGGCGTGTGCAGCGGCACCGATATCGTAGGGGGTTCGGTCTGTGTCTCCTTTGGTGCGCGGGATCGGGAATGGGGCGCGTCGCTTCCATTAGCCACATATGTGGTGTGGGAGGATGTTGACGTGCTCTGCATCGCATCCTGCGAGACCGGGGATCGCCCCTCCACCGCTGCCGTGTTCATGCATCCGGCAAGGAATCCGCGCCATGTGTCCCGGGCAATGGATGCCCTCCTTGCCCGCCCCGGTGACGCCACGGCATGGGAGCGGCTCTTTCTCTCGTACGACGGGGGATGGTACGTGGCCTCTGACATCCTCGCGCAGCTGGAAGGGTCGCTTCTCTGCGGGGGGGAGACGAGTACCGGCAGTATCTCCGCCGTGATGCTCCAGGCGGCGCGCTGGTTGGTACGGGGGCTTCCTCTGGCTGGTCCCGATGACGGGGAACGTATGCGGCCTACCGGAGCCACCGTCCGGGAATGGGCCGCCCTGCTCCGAGAAGCGCTTGCACCCCTTCTGCAAGACGTTGCCTACGATGGGGTGTTTGATTACATCGAGGAGCTAACAGAAGACCTAGAAATCTGGGTGCCGTCGCTTGGGGCTGTTTTCTCCTGTTGGGAATCCCGTGGCGTCTCCCTTGATACCTATCTTTTTGGCAGTCTCTATGAACAGCTCAAAGGGAGGAGGGAACGCAAGGACCGGGGTGCGTACTATACGCCACGGCCACTTGCCGAAGACACCTCTCGCCGGTGTGTGGAAGGTCATGTCGTCGCTCGTGCCAACGCCCGCACCGGCAGGCCCTATGCCTCTATTGATGCGGCAGTGGCCTTCGAGGACGAGTCCTGGCTTGCCGCCGCCCGTTCATCGGTGGCTTCGCTTTCCATACTCGATCCCTCATGTGGTACCGGCCATTTCCTTGAGGCATGCCTCGATGCCCTCGACGTAATCTCCACCGCCAGTGGCGGTGGGGTGTGCAAGGGAGGATACCGGACACAGGTCATGGGGGTGGACATCGACAAAGGGGCGGTGTGGGTGGCCCGCATGCGCCTCGCGATCCGGGCCCTCAGGCGCGGCGATGACGTAAACGGGGATGGAGGTATACGGGTGTGCTGGGGTGATGCGCTTCTTGGCAAGGATTCCGATGCCGGCAGCGCTGCACCCCCTATCGACTGGCCCCAGTTACTGAAGTCGTGTGGGGTCGGGGCGGTCTCCCTCATCATCGGCAACCCCCCTTATGGAAAGGTGAAAAATCTTCCCATTCCCCCTGAGGAAAAGGCGGTCATTGCCAGCAGGTACGCCCGTGCGTTCCCGTCGTATCGGGGAAACGTTGACCTTTACAAGCTCTTCCTCATGCGTGCCTTGTCCTTGGCCGATAACGACACGAGCATATCGTTTGTCATACCTGTCACGTTTTGGGGTGACAAGGAAAGCCAGCATCTCCGAAGGGAGCTCCTTTCTCGCGGCTGTCGGTATCTTGCGTTCCTTGGCCTTGCGGATTCCGAGCTTTTTTTCGGTGCGGGGACACACTACGAGCTTTCTGTCTTTTGTTCCGGCACGCCGGCACCTGATGGTCGTATTGCTTACATTGCTCCCGACGGGAACGCGGCGCTCCATATTGCCAAGGGGGACGAATCATTCCGCCTTAGGCATGAAACAGTGGTGGCCTGGTCGTCACTGTGGCGTGTCCCGCGCTTTGTCAACCTTGCTGTGGAGTTGGAGATTCTTGAACGTGCCGCGCGTTTTGAGCCCCTGGAATCCTTCCTCTCCTCGCGGGTCGGTGTTATCGACGAGTCCCTTGGCCGCGCCCATCTCACGTCCCGCGAGACAGAGATGCTGGCCTTTTCGTCTACGCACATCAAGGACTGGTATGTGGACCTCTCACCGACGCCATCCCCCAAGCGATGGGTGGCCGGATGGCACAAGCTGTCCTCGCGGATGGTCCGGGGCCCTGAGGGTAACCCCATGACGCTTGATGACTTCCTGAAGTCCGACGATGCCGTGGTGGGGCGCCAAATGGCGCATCGCGGCGAGGTGAAAAAGCTGCACTTTGCTCTCCATCCCGGCAGGGTCGTCCCTACGAACGGCGTGCGCATCGTCTATCCTCTCAAAGGTATGCGTTCTCGCCTCCTGTGCGCTCTTCTCAACAGTTCCACGTACAACTGGTACTTCTCCCTCTTTTCGCATACCTACAATGTCAAGCCGTACGAGCTGGGCGAACTGCCGGCCATCCCCTTTTCATCCGAAGCGACACGTGTTGTGGAGACGCTTGTGGACTACGCACATATACTCTGTGCCGCCGCCGCTGCGGGGCTCAGGGGGGGTACCGGAACGTCAATCCACGTTGCCACGCTTCTTGACGCCCTGGTGTTCGAGGCCCTGTGTCAAGAGCGTGAGCTTGCTGGAATGCTGTCCCCGTACCTCCTTCCTCTTGACTGCAGGTCGTGGCTGCGGGCGTTCTGGTCGGAGGGCGGATGCCTCGGGACGCGGGTCACCGGGCCCTTTGACGCCCTATGCGCCGTTTTGGCGCGCATTGGTTCCGATGTCACCATTATCCGGCGTCTTGGCGAGCTTCGGGCGCACCCTTGGGCGCAGGTATGCCTTCGGGTTCCCTCCCTCGAGGAATGAGCCGCTCTTTCCTTTGCCACCCTTGCGTTCTCATTTGACGATACCGGCCTGCACTGCAGGGGACGACAAACACCCCATCCAATCCGGGGGGCGAGATAACGCTTTTAAGGAACGAAAGAAAAGCTAGGGTTATGATACGGCGCAGCTTCATCATCCTTGACGGTATCGGCGAGTACATGGAACAGGCCATCTGGCGCCGTGGCATCACCTCGTGGGATGCCTTTAGGGAGTGCCAGCACATACCACGCATCGCCCCGGCCCGCAAAGCCCTCTACGATGGCGAGCTGGCAAAGGCACAGGCGAATCTTGCATGCAGGAACGAGGTATTCTTTTCATACCGTCTTCCCTCTGGTGAGCACTGGCGGACTTATGAGGCCTTTAAGGACTCGGTGGCGTACCTTGACATCGAGACCACCGGGAGCTCCGCCTCTGATGTCACCACCATGGTGGGCATCTACGACGGGTCGGACTTTCGCGTGCTGGTGCGCGATGACGATCTGAGCGCGGAAACGCTCTCGGCAGCCCTGGAAGGAAAAAAGCTTCTCGTGACGTTTTTTGGAAGGGGATTTGACGTTCCCGTCCTCCAGCGTGAATTCGGGGTGCCGATGCCGCAGCTCCACTATGACCTCTGTTTTGCCGGCAAGCGTGTCGGATTGTCCGGCGGCCTGAAGCGCATCGAGAAGGAGATGGGCATCGGACGCTCTGACGAGACCGACGGCCTTTCGGGTTGGGATGCCGTCAGGCTCTGGCACCAGCACACACGTGGCGACCCCGACGCCCTTGAAACCCTTATCCAGTACAACAGGGAGGATGTGGTCAATCTCGAATGTCTGGCCCATATAATCTATCAGCGTCTTGAGGGAAGGGGATTCTGAACGGTATTCCTCGGTATGAGATAATTATTTATTGTTTTGACATGATACTAAAGGTATTGCAGCTATTATTTCGGTGAGAAGAATGCCAAACCTTACAAATATTAAGACGGCTGGCAAGGGCATATCCCGCTACGTCGGGTCTATGTACCGTAAGGACAAGCGCGAGGAAAAAAGGATTGGGCTCCTTGTCGACGGCCCCAACATCCTGCGCAAGGAGTTTTCCATAGACCTCGAAGACATCAGAAGAATCCTCGATGACCTGGGCGACATCCGTATCGCCAAGGTGTTTCTCAATCAATTTGCTTCACAGGGCCTCATCGAGGCCATATCGAATCAGGGATTCGATGTCATCATCGTCACCGGGGACACCGACGTGCGCCTTGGTGTTGAGGCCATGGACATCATATACCTAGAAAATATCAACACCATTGCACTCGCCACACGCGACGCCGACTTCCTTCCCGTTCTCATAAAGGCCAAGGAGCATGGCAAGGAGACGATTGTCATCGGCGCCGAACCAGGCTTTTCCGTGGCACTGCAAAACGCTGCCGATTATGTCATAAAAATGGGTGGTGAAGAGGTAAAGCAGGACAGCGAGCTGTACCTCTAGGTGTCCTTTAGATATCCAGGACCTTGACCGATGTGGCGTAGGTCTGGATGAACTCTTTTCTCGGTTCCACTTTTTCGCCCATGAGAATGGTGAAGATTTCATCGGCGGCAATGGCATCTTCCGAGGTCACCCGCAGGAGCGTTCGCTGGCCGTGGTGCATGGTCGTCTCCCACAGCTGATCGGGGTTCATCTCACCCAGGCCCTTGTAGCGCTGGATCTCATAACCCTTTTCCATTTCTGTGACGAGGCGGTCCTTTTCCTCGTCCGAATAGACGTACTCCATACGCTTTCCCTTCTTTATCTTGTAGAGCGGCGGCTGGGCGATATAGATGTATCCAGCGTCGATAAGCTCCTTCATATACCTGAAGAAGAACGTGAGCAAGAGCGTCCGGATATGTGCCCCGTCCACGTCGGCATCGGTCATGATGATTATCTTGTGGTATCGGCACTTGGAGAGGTCGAACTCCTCGCCGATGCCGGCGCCGATGGCCGTAATGAGCGCGAAAATCTCCTTGTTCTTGAATATCTTGTCAAGGCGTGCCTTTTCCACATTGAGGATCTTTCCTCTGAGCGGGAGCACGGCCTGGGTATGGCGGTCCCTGCCCTGCTTTGCCGAACCGCCTGCCGAATCCCCTTCGACGATGAAGAGTTCCGAGAGCGCGGGGTCCTTTTCCGAGCAGTCCGCCAGTTTCCCCGGCAGGGACGTCGACTCGAGCACCGTTTTTCTCCTCGTGAGTTCACGGGCCTTTCGTGCAGCTTCCCTGGCCTGCGATGCGACGATAGCCTTTTCAATAATCTTTCTGGCGACCGCGGGATGCTCCTCAAGGAATTCCCCGAGTGACTGTGTCACAAGGGACTCGACAATGCCTTTGACCTCGCTGTTGCCGAGCTTCGTCTTTGTCTGGCCCTCGAACTGTGGGGAGGGGATCTGCACCTTGATGACGCAGGTGAGCCCTTCGCGCGTGTCGTCACCCGAAATGGAACCGTTCTTGATGAGGGCGTTCTGCCGCGCATAGTCGTTGAGGGAACGCGTGAGCGCCGCCTTGAATCCGCTGAGGTGCGTACCGCCCTCAATGGTGTTGATGCTGTTGACGAAGGTGTAGATGGTCTCGGAGTACGACGTGCTGTACTGCATGGCTATCTCCACCGTTATGCCGTCCTTCTCATTGGCGAGGAGAATGGGCGGTTCGTGGAGGACTTCCTTGTTCGTGTTGAGTTTTTCTACGAAAGAGACGATGCCGCCGTCATAGCAGAAGTTTTTCTCCTTGGACGTGCGTTCGTCGATAAGCGTGATGTTCACACCGCTGTTGAGAAAGGCAAGCTCCCTGAGCCTGTTGGCCAGCGTGTCAAAGGCGTATTCCGTGGTCTCAAATATGGTGGGGTCCGCAAGGAAGGTAATTTCTGTCCCCGTGTCGGCGGTCGTCCCCACCACCTCCATCTCCCCCGCGGGGATACCCCGTTCGAATCGCTGGAGAAAGACCTTGCCTTCCAGACGCACCTTGGCCTCAAGCCAGAGAGAGAGCGCGTTGACAACAGACACACCGACGCCGTGCAGCCCGCCGGACACCTTGTAGGTCTTGTTGTCAAACTTTCCTCCCGCGTGGAGCTTTGTCATGACAATTTCGAGGGCTGGTTTCCCATAGATGGGATGCATGCCGGTGGGAATGCCGCGACCGTTGTCGGTGACGGTGATCGAGTTGTCCTTGCGTATGACGACGGTGATGTCGGTGCAGACCCCTGCGAGCACCTCATCTATACTGTTGTCCACGACCTCGTACACGAGGTGGTGGAGGCCACGGGCGTCGGTGGAACCGATATACATCGACGGCCGCTTACGTACTGCCTCGAGCCCTTCGAGCACCTGGATGTCACTGGCTTGGTATTCTCCTGCCATGAGTATTCACCACGAAAAAGTATGTACAACGCTTTGCAAGTGCCTATATAAAGGTATCTTATTAGGCAATTAAGAAAAGAACGGGAGCGCAATTCGTACGTCCGCTTCAGGGTTTCCAGACATCCTTGCGATGGTCTACGATACGCTTTGCCTTGTGCGTTGCCCGGGGAAGGGTGTCCTCGTCGTAGACGACAACACGCGGCGATATGCCAAGTGTTGCCTTGATGTCCCCCTGTATCTGTTTTTCTAGCACCCCCAGATTGCCCTTGAAGCTTTTCACATGCTCCGTCTCCACAGTCAGGGCATCGAGGTGATTTTCTCTCGTGACTACCAGCCGGTACTCGCCGGTGAGTGCGCTGTTCGACCGCACAATCGCCTCGATGGCCGATGGCATGACGTTGACACCCTTGATGATGAGCATGTCGTCAACCCTGCCGTGGATGCCCATGAGCCGAAGGTGCGTACGGCCGCATGCGCAGCGCTCCTCTTCGTAGGACACGATATCGCCTGTCCGGAATCTAATGAGCGGCCTTGCGCGCTTCTTGAGGGTGGTGAGATACATCTCGCCGCGCTCGCCCTCGGCCACGTGCTCGCCCGTTTTTAGGTCCACCACTTCTACGAGCAGGTGGTCCTCGGCCACGTGGAGCCCGGCCTTCTCGGTGCATTCTCCCGCGCATGCGCCGAAGATGTCTGATATGCCGTAGTAGTCGTACAGATTGGCATCCCAAAGGTTCTCGATACGCTTTCTCGTGTTTTCGATGGAACCGCCTGGTTCTCCTGCCACGAAAATGCGCTTGATGGAGGAGGCTACGGGGTCGAATCCCATCCTCTCAGCGGTCTCGCCCAGGTACCATGCATACGAGGGCGTTGTCCAGATGGTGTCTGGTTTGAACTGGTCGATGACCATGATGAGGCGCTCCGACGGCAGTGTTCCCGCATGGATGGAAAGCGCCCCGATGCGCTGGGCGCCAAGCACGCACGGCCCGCCTACGAAGAGGGAGAAGTTAAGGGCATGGCAGTAGCGGTGGTGGCGCCGCAGCCCGGAAGAGAAGAAGAGGCGTGCCTCAAAGTCGATCCATTCGTCGAAGTCCTTCGAAGTAAAGGGCGATGCCGTAGGTACCCCCGTAGAACCCGATGATGCCGAGATGTAAACCACCTCGTCCTCCGGCACGGCAACCATGTTGCCAAGGGGTGGGCGAGCTTCCTGGTCTACCCGGATGTCATCCTTGGAAAGGGAGGGAAGCTTTGCGATGTCTTCGAGTGACGTGAGGCTGCGTAAATCGCGAGGGATGGAGGCGGCATAGTAGGGACTGTTGCACGTAGCGTGGTGCAGCGTCTCGTTGAGCAGGCGCAGCTGCAGCGAACCGAGTTCCTCTCGTGCCAGTGTCTCTACAGGGTCCCAGTATTCCATGATGTCTCACATCTTCCCGTTCGATAGATACCTGTGATTATTATATATTTTATTGATAAAACTATTCCTAAGGCCATCATATGGAAAACCATTTGAATATCATTCCCCCTTTGGATGCATGTCATCCATCGACGAGCAGGTTCAGCGAATACGCTCCATGGTGCTGCCTTCGGGCGTGCTTCACGGGGACCCGTTCCAGGTTCTTATCAAGACCATCCTTTCCCACCGTACAAGGGACGAAACCACCGATATCGCGGCGTCACGCCTCTTTGAGCGATTTCCTGGTCCACGGGAGCTTAAGAATGCACCTCTGGACGAGGTGGAGGCGCTCGTACGTCCAACCGGATTCTATTCGGTGAAGGCGGCACGCATCATCGAGGTGGCACGCATCATCGACGAAGACCTTGGCGGTGTCGTCCCCCGTACGAAGGAGGGGCTCATGCGCCTGCC
>JAHKLV010000084.1 GCA_020854925.1 Candidatus Methanofastidiosia archaeon
ATGGTGAAGACGTCCTGCACCGGCAGCCTGAAGGGCTTGTCGGTCGGCTTCTTTGGTTCCTGGAAGGAGTCGACGGCCTCAAGGAGCGTCTTGCCCTTGAACCAGGGCATCTGGGCGTCCGGCTTCGTGGTCATGTTCACGCCGTTGAAGGCGGAGATGGGGATGATGTCGGTGTTTTCCGGCTTGAAGCCGACGACACGTATGAGCTTGCCGATGGCGTCCTTGATCTCGTTGAACTTTTCCTCCTTGTAGTCGACGACATCCATCTTGTTGATGGCTACCGCAAGCTGCGTGATGCCGAGCGTCCTGGCAAGGAAGACGTGCTCCTTGGTCTGGGGCATGATACCGTCGTTGGCGGCAACGACGAGGACGGCAGCATCGGCCTGCGATGCGCCGGTGATCATGTTCTTGACGAAGTCGCGGTGGCCGGGACAGTCCACAATGGTGACTTCCTTCGTGTCGGTCTCGAACTTCTTGTGGGCGAGGTCGATGGTGACACCGCGCTCCCTCTCTTCCTTGAGACTGTCCATGACCCACGCGAACTTGAAGGTCTTTCCCTTTTCTCCCATGTCCTCGAACTTCTTGATCATGGTGTCCCTGATGTCACCATGCATGACAAGAAGCTGTCCGACGGTTGTAGATTTTCCATGGTCAACGTGACCGATAACTGCTACGTTGATGTGTGGTTTCTCTTTTGCCATTGATTAAACCTCCGATTACACTGTAATGTGAGTAGCTTCCCATAACTGGGCATGCTTTTTAAATTTTTCTACCAGCCACGATGCCAACGATTGGTTTATCCGGTCATCCGGATGGGGTCATATCGGCATCGCGATGGTACCACATACAAAACACCCTCTTTATATATTTTGCCTCTTGACACACGTCTGGCACCTCATTTCCTCGAATAGAGTGCTTCGCATCTCCATGAAACGAGTTTGCAACGCAAGGTATATGTATCATTTCCTGGGGGAAGATGCATGGCGATTCGGAAGATACAGGTGCTGGCCGCCATGGCTGCGGCCGCCATACTCGTTTTTGCAGCAGCAGGCATCCAGGGAGTGTTTTCCGCCGGCACGGTGACCATCAACGCCATCGCCTATGACAACAGCCTTTACATCCTAGAAGGGGACACGGTTGTCAAGGTCGTCCCGCTCACCCCCCAACAGCGCATGGCCGCAGATTGGGACGGCACCACTCTCCTCTTCCGTGTCATGTCCGAGGACGAGCGTGTTTCCATAGACACCCTTCGTGACGAGGTGTGTTGCATCCTTCGCGCTGACGACGAATTCTCTGCCCTTATGGG
Source organism: Candidatus Methanofastidiosia archaeon (assembly GCA_020854925.1). GTDB lineage: Archaea > Methanobacteriota_B > Thermococci > Methanofastidiosales > NM3 > JAHKLV01. The sequence continues at coordinate 1,307 of JAHKLV010000084.1, forward strand.
GGCAGATTCTTCGCTTGAGGTCCGCGGGCTCTTCCTTTCCTCCCCGTCTCATTTCCTCAGGGAGCGCGAGCAATTCCTTCCACCCAAGCCGGCACCCCAGGAGGGCGACGAGGACGGCTTCTCCGCGCCCTTCATCCAGGGAAAAGACCCGTACCCACAAGAACCCGCGCCGTCGTCATCTTCTTTTTCGGGGGGTCCCCCCTCCCTTGAACAGGGTATCCTCTATGCCCTTGCCGCACTTGACGGCAGGCTGTACGAGTGCGTCATCGACATGGGAACGGCATCGCTATGTTCTTATTACGACACGGGCATAGGGGCATAGGCGCGGGTGATACGATGGGCGCGGACATAACGACACGGCAGCTGGCTGCATCGGTGCTTTTTCTTGGCACGTTTTTTGTCTTGGCCCACAAGCTCATTGCAACCGCCTCCATCCAGATTCTGATCGAGGGGGAGCAGGTCGTATCCCATAACCTTAAGGGCATTTTCACCTACCAGGATATCCTTATCATTGTTGCGGCCGCCCTCATGCTCGGGGGGAGTGCCTGCTACCTTGGCATGTCGATTCGATCCTGCCGCTCTACCCCTTTTCCTGAAGGAACGCCAGCCGCCGAGATGGTACTCGGGGAGCGAAGGAAGCGGTGGGAGTCGGTATCCCTTTCGCTCAAGGACCAAGAGAGAGCGGTCTACGAGGTTATCCTCTCGTCCGACGGCATCATGCTCCAGAGCGACATCGTCTCCGCCCTTCCCTTCTCGAAGTCCACGGTAAGCCGCGTGTTGGACCTGCTTGAGAGCAAAGGTCTTGTCGAGCGCCGCCGTAGGGGCATGGGAAACGTTATCATGCTCCAATAGGGCGGTCTCGGCGTTCCGCACGAGGGATACGCTTATAACGATTCAATTTCTAGGTGACACACGGCAATGACGCCACGGAGTGATACCATGCATACGCTGCTGCTTATCGGCGCGGGTGGCTGCATCGGGGCCATCCTGCGCTACGAGGTGTCGGGATGGCTGCAGTCCGGCGCCACCACCTTCCCGCTGGGAACGCTCGGGGTAAACGTCATCGGATGCTTTCTTCTCAGTCTTGTCATGAATCTATCAGAATACCGTGGCATCCTCGGGGAGGAGGCGCGGGTGTTTCTCACCATTGGGCTCCTTGGCGCCTTTACCACCATGTCAACATTCGGTTATGAGTCGTTCCGGCTCCTGGAGGCCAGGGAGACGCTGCTGTGTGCGGCCAACATCCTTGGTACCGTGGCACTGGCGCTCCTTGCCGTCTATGCGGGGAGGGCCGTGGTCCTTGCCCTGGGAAGGTGGTAGGCATGAAAGAAGGGACTGACGCCATTCTTCTGAGAATATACGTGGGTGAGGAGGCCGAGCACGAGGGAAAACCCCTCTATCGGCACATCGTAGAGCTTGTGCGAAAGGAAGGTATTGCCGGGGCAACGGTGCTCCGCGGGGTGAGCGGCTATGGCGTCTCGAGCCGCCTAAGGACAACATCCATCCTCCGCCTCTCCACCGACCTTCCCCTCATCATCGAGATAGTGGACACCGCTGAGGCCATCGGGCGGATACGCCTACTCCTTGCGAGCATCCTCACCGCCGGCCTCATCACCGAGGAGCATGTGCAGGTGGTCGCCTGCTGCGGAAAGCGGGAGGACTAGGCCGTTGCAGGCGCAGCTTTTTTAGGCCTGCACCGGGAGGGGACACCATGCGCCGCAGAATGGGTTGTGTCGCCCTCATCCTCCTTGCCCTGGGTTCCTTGGCGTCCCCCGCAGCCGCGGAACCGGACGCGGCGTCGCTGTACCGGCAGATGCTCTCCACCTGGGACCCCGAAGCCGAGGAGGACGGCATCAACCTCTGTTACCTGTGCATCTTCCTGCTCTATGCAGACCTCTCGTCACCCGGCTACGACATGCAGCAGAAGGCGATGGCGTGCGCCGAACGCATCCTGTCCCTCGTGCAGGACGATGGCGAGGTCCTTCGGTATCCCGGGACGGCAAACGTGAACTCTAAGCTCATCACAGGCCTCGGGGCGTGGGCGCTCTCTGTCGCGTACTGGTACACGGGAGATGAGACGTATGCCGAGGCCGCCCGGCGTGCGGCGGACTGGCTTATGAAAGACATGGATGCCTGGGAACGCACGTATCCCTCGGCGTGTGACGACCCGCGCACGCTCGTACAGCGCAATGGCGGGCGCAACGAGACCTGCCTCACCTCGTACTGCTACACGAGCCCCAACGACCTTGGGCTCGTGGGCCTGGGCATCGGAGCTGTCGTCTGCTACGGGGCAGGCAAGGAGCCGTACTACGGATATGCGCTCAAGCTTGCCGATGCGCTTTACGACATGCAGCTTAACGATGGTTCATGGTACGACGGCTACGCGCTGCGCATCCCCACCCGATGGGACCGTTCAACCCACTATGTCACCATGGCCATGATGGGCCTGTGGATGGCCTACAAGATCTCCGGCGACCCGCGCTATGCCTCATCGCTCGAGGAGGCGTGGGCATGGATGGCCAGCATGCAGGCTTCTTCGGGAGCCGTATACGACCTCTGGGTCGATGACGGGAATCTCTCA
>JAHKLV010000124.1 GCA_020854925.1 Candidatus Methanofastidiosia archaeon
GATATCTGGAATCCGTCAAAGGCAGCTGAATCGATGCGTATGCCCGCACCGCCCGGGGTCTCATACCGTGTGACCGCACCGGGCGTAGGCATGAAGTCGTTGAAGGGGTCTTCGGCGTTAATCCTGCATTCCATGGCGTGGCCGCGGAACTCGATGTCATCCTGGGTGATGTCGAGCTTGCGTCCCATGGCGACCTCTATCTGGCGCCTCAGGATGTCCCTGTTGGCGTACATCTCAGATACACAGTGCTCCACCTGGATGCGGGTGTTCATCTCCAAGAAGTAGAACTGGCCGTCCTTGAAGATGAACTCCACGGTACCTGCCGAGGTGTAGTCGGCGGCAACGGCTGCCCGCACACCGGCCTCCCGGATGGCTTCCTGCAGCTCGGGGTTGTTGACAAGTGCGGGGGATGGCGCCTCCTCGATGAGCTTTTGATTCCTCCGCTGGATGGAGCAGTCACGCTCGCCGAAGTGGACGACATTGCCGTGCTCGTCGCGCAGAACCTGAACTTCGATGTGGCGCGGATCGATGATGAACTTTTCCATGTAGACCTCAGGGTGCCCGAACGCGACAGATCCCTCGCGCTGCGCAGCTTCGAAGTTGGATATGAAGTCCTCAGCCTTCCACACCACACGCATGCCTTTGCCGCCGCCGCCGTATGCGGCCTTGATGATGACGGGGAATCCCATCTCCTTGGCAAGGGCGAGCGCCTCCCTGCTGTCCTCGAGGATGCCCTCTGAACCGGGCACGGTCGGGACCTTGTTCGCGATGACGGTGGCCTTGGCCACGTCCTTGACACCCATTGTTGCAATGGCCTTGCTCGTGGGGCCGATGAATTTTATCCCCTCCGACTCACAGGCCTTCGCGAAGTCGATGTTTTCGGCAAGGAATCCGTAACCGGGGTGGATGGCATCCACATCGGCAGCCTTGGCGGTTTCTATAAGCCGGGGTATGTTGAGGTACGACTCTGTGGGCATCGGGGGGCCGATGTTGTATGCCTCATCCGCCATCTTCACGGCCAGGGTCTTCTTGTCGGCATCGGAGTAGACCGCAACGGTCTTGAGGCCGAGCTCCCTGCAGGCGCGGAAGACGCGTATGGCTATCTCCCCTCTGTTGGCGCACATTACTTTTTCAAATTCTCCCATTGGAATCACCTTGGAGTATGTGTGCCTTACTCGAGGATGATGAGCACATCATCGATTTCCACAGCATCATTGACCTTTGTCCGTATTTCCTTGACCTTTCCGTCTGAGGTGGCCTCGATTTCATTTTCCATCTTCATGGCAACAATGGTGCATACCACGTCGCCCGCCTTGACCTCACTGCCGCATTCGCAGTTGATCTTGGTCACAACGCCCTGGATGGGGGATACGACGGTCTTGCCGCCGTCGGCGGCTCCCTTCTTTCCCTTCTTCTCGGCCTTTTTCACTTCCTCTTCGGCGTAGATTTCGTATTCCTTGCCGCCGATCTCTATCTTGTAGGTGTTTCCACCAAGGTCTTCAGCGTTGACATCAAATGATTCGTCATCGATTTTTACCATAAACTTTCGCATCTCTTCACTCTCCTTAGAGGGGTATGTTACCGTGTTTCTTTGCTGGCCTGGCCTCGCGCTTCGTGACAAGCGATTCGAGGGCGGCAACAATCTTTGGCCGTAGGTCTGAGGCTGCGATAACCTCGTCCACATATCCTCGCTGCGCGGCAACGTACGGGGTGGCAAACTTGCTGCGGTATTCCTCGCCTTTGGCCTTCCGGCGTGCAAGGTATTCTTCGCTCAGGTACTCTACACCGCCTTCCATGAGTTCGCGGCGGTGGATGATGTTTGCCGCGCCTTCTGGCCCCATGACGGCAATCTCCGTGGTGGGCAGGGCGTAGACGATGTCGGCACCAAGGTGCTTGGAGCACATGCCGATGTAGGCGCCCCCGTAGGCCTTGCGGACGAAGATGGTAATCTTCGGTACGGTGGCTTCAGAGTATGCATACAGGAGCTTTGCCCCGTGCCTGATGACGCCGCCGTGTTCCTGTACCGTTCCCGGGAGGTATCCCGGAACGTCGACGAAGGTGACAAGCGGTATGTTGAATGCGTCACAGAACCTGATGAATCCCGCGGCCTTGTCAGATGAGTCGATATCAAGGCATCCTGCAAGCACCTTGGGCTGGTTCGCAACAATACCTACCGTCCTTCCGTTCATGCGTGCGAATCCTACGACGATGTTCATGGCGTAGGACGGGTGCACCTCGAGGAACTCGCCGTTGTCAGCAACTTCCTCAATGACCTTCTTGATGTCGTACGGCTTTTGGGGGTCCACAGGGATAATATCATTAAGCTTCGGCTCTGTTCTCAGGGGATCGTCACCCGTGTCCACCATGGGTGGTTCTTCAAGGTTGTTCGAGGGGAGGTATGACACCAAGTCCCTGATGGTGGCAAAGCACTCTTCCTCGTCGTCGCAGACAAAGTGAGCCATACCGGACCGCTTGCTGTGGACAACGGCACCGCCGAGTTCCTCAAACGAAACGTCCTCGGAAAGGACTTCCTTGACCACTTCTGGCCCGGTGATGAACATAAAGGAGATGTCCTTGACCATGACGATGAAGTCTCCGATGGAAGGGGAGTAGACGGCTCCGCCGGCACAGGGGCCGAGGATTGCCGTTATCTGGGGTACAACGCCCGAGTAGAGCGTGTTCCTGAAGAAGATGTCCCCGTATCCCTTGAGGGAGTCAACACCCTCCTGGATGCGTGCGCCGCCGGAGTCGTTGAGGCCGATGACGGGGGCGCCCATCCTGCCTGCCATGTCGAGCAGGCGGGATATCTTGTTCGCGTGCACCTCGCCGAGCGAACCGCCCATGACGGTAAAGTCCTGGGCATAGACGTAGACGAGCTTGCCGTCGATGGTACCGTATCCCGTTATGACGCCGTCTGCCGGCACGTCAAGCTTTTCCATGCCGAAGTCGGTGACCCGGTGCTTCCGAAACAGTCCAATTTCCTGGAAGCTCCCGGCGTCGAGTAACATGTCTATCCTTTCTCGTGCTGTGAGTTTGCCCTTTTCATGCTGGGCTTCGATGCGCTTTTCTCCGCCTCCAAGTCTGAGTGCGGATGTGCGCTCCTGCAAGTCTTTGATCTTATCCTCGATTGACACGTGCATTCCTCCGTTTTTTAAGCGGGTATGGTTGTATGACTTTTTTGGTAGTGTCATGCAAATAAACGATGGGTGCTTTGTAAAGCAGGGTCACTGGTAATGAATGTTACCAATAGGGTGTTCGGGGGGTAATCCCGTTCTTATTGACAAAATAAACCATACGTTATATAAACTTTTTGCCCGACATCACCATAAAAATGTATTCTAATATTCCTGCATGGTACGCATATCAAACAAAAAGATGAAGGGTATACGCTGAAAGCGCTACACATGAAATCCTGTCCAAAAAAAGTGCATTAATGTTCTTAGCGTTCAGATTGTATCCCTTGCCCCCGTGGCATGCCTTCATGCCCCTTCGGAAGCTCGGTGTCGAGGTAATGCATAAAGAGTGTCGCGCTCAGAAGGTCGGCTGAACCGCCTGGGCTGATGTGCGAATACTCGGCAAAAGAAGAAAACGCACTGATGGCCTCCATCCCCTCGGGGGTCGACACACCGCCCTTGGCGAGAACATCGGCTGCCCGGCGCTTGACATCTTCATACATGGCCAGCCCCTTGCGGGACATGATGTTGGTATCCTCGACAACCGTCATGAGCGCGAAGAGCGTCTCAAGAAGCGCCGCATCGAGGTCCTCTCCCCGTTCGCATGCCCGCCTGAACGTTGGAAGTCCCGTCTTCATCACCGAGGGCAGCCCGTCTTCCACTTCACCACGTATGCCGGTGATACCGTAGGAAACGTAGAGTGCCTCCCCTTTCGTGAGGTCGCGTCCTGCACCCTTCATAAGAGGGGCCAGTTCCCTCGACACGATGCCGTCTGTCATCTCGGCCACATACGATGCGAGGGCACCAGGGGTGAGATGTTCCTCCCGGCACAGCCTTCCTGCCCCGGCAAGGAGCGTCTGGAACAGAAAGACAAGCCCCTTTTGCGTGTTTGTCCCCCCGGTGACGGAGAACATGCGCCGCTCGACGGGGATGCCGGTTTCTCGTGCGTGGGCAAAGAGGCTCGCAGGAGGTCCCTCAAACGCGTATCCCAGCGCCGCAGCCGCGGCAAATCCCTGGCTGAGGACAGCCGAGCTCTTGAGGAAGAGTCGGTAGTCCATGTCATGGTGGCAACCTGGGGAGAACGGTGTCACCAGCCCCGGTTTTGGGTGGCATGAAACCTCAAGGAGGATGCTTCGTGTCGCCAGTTCTGCCAAGATGGCGGGGGTATTCATAGCAGTGCATCAACTGCGTCTCTCTTTATAAGGATAACGTCCTGCAGCCCCTTTCCCAGGAGCTCTTTTGATGAGGACGCGTACTCCTTGATGTTGATGCCGTAGCCATTTTCGAGGGTTATCTCAACATCGATTCTGACTCCGTGCACCTGTTCGAAGCGTATGAGCTCCCCGGATAATGCACAGAGTTCCTCCGCATCGTAGCCGGTGACCAGAAGGTCAAGGTCCGATCGGGCATCGGTGTAGGGGAGACCAGAGACAATCTCGAGGGCGGTAGAGCCCCATGCACCCACCGAATAGGTGGCCGAGATGTCCAGGAGGGCCGCAAGCGCGGGTGTGCGTTCCTCAAAGGGAAACCCCGTCACCTCATACGGTGTCGTCACCCTGAGGGCGTGCCGCCCCTCAACGTGGGCAGCGTGGCGTACGCGTGCGCCGTGTTCACGGAAGGGATGGACAAAGCCAAGGGGGATGGTGTCCTCTTGTGTGTAGTACTCCCGTCCGAGACCGTCATCACATCCCTCATCCCGTCTGACGATGCCTGGTACCCTCCCGCTTTTCACCAGCCTTCTCAGGCCTTCGTGGGGGATGGCGGATACCATCTCTTCCGGCCAGTCAGCCATGACAAGGTCGTGGCGGCGGAACTCCATGTCAGCGCCCCTTTATCCAACACGGGTCCTTGATGCTCAGGGTCTGGTAGTCGAGCTGTGCCTGCACGAGGAGATCGAACATTCTCGTTTTTTCAGGGCCCTCGATGAGAATGGGCTCACGCTCGTCCTTCGTTTTTGGCGGCAGTGCAGGGAGCAGCTCCAGCACGGTCCTGTCGGCATCGGTGACGACGTCGTCGGGTACCTTCACGACCTTTGACTTGATGCGCAGCATGCTTCTTGCCGCACGCTCAATGGTCTGGTGAGCGGATACCGTCGTCTCACGCACATAGACCTCGTAGTCGGGAAGTGTCCTGCGTCGCATGTACGTGACCACTTTTCCCTCCTTGTCAAGCACGTGGCCCGAGGTGACGATGGGGAAGCTGTCTCCCGTGGGCAGGCCGCCGACCACGGTCTCACGGTAGTCGCTCCCTACCTCAGAGCGCACAAAGGAGACATCCTCCCGCACCGGGGTCCCGTTCATCGTTATCCAACCGAACTCCTGGTTTCCATAAATGTCGTTTACCTTCGCACCAAGGACGTCACGGATGATGTCGGGCGCCTCGAGGTCAAGCGGCGTGCCGATACAGTTCACGATGTCCACATGGGGCAGGTCGTCGGCAATGTCGAGCTTGACGGCATCCTGGAGTGCGACCTTGAGAAACGATGACTCACCGAAGATGACGGTCGGCTCTTTGTAGTACAGGTCCATGAGAAACGAGTCGCGCGATGACTTCGTGAGAAACGTCCACGATACGCCCAGGTCCTCGAGGGCGCCGCGGGTGATGGCGTTGAGGAGCGGGGGGTAACAGAACATGGCCTTGTGGCCTTCCCGCACACCGGCCATCTTCAGGGCGTTCTTTCCCACCGATTTGCGGTATTCTTTTTCATTGGGCGTAATTCCGATGATGTTCTGCCACGCGGTGGTGCCTGTGGTAAACGTGATGTACGCATAGTTGAGGGGTGTGTGCACCTCCTCTACGACATGCGCTGCGGTGGGGCCGTTTATCCCCTTGTCTGCGAGCGTTCGGTGCTCCATCTCACCGAAGGCGGGCACGGTGGAAAAGAGCTCCACACTTTCTTTCAGGTCTTCAAAAAATGGATTTGCTTTTTCTTTCATTCATACACCTCGGCAGGCGGCCTTTCAGATTCTTCTGCGTTAATGAATATATATTTAATGGCACCACTCCCGATATGGGGGCTGGCTGAAAGAAAAGGGATAGAGAAAAAAAGAAAAAGAGGAAAGGATTACTCAAGGAGGCTGGGAAGCAGCTCCTTGAATTCCTTATCCATCTTGTTGATTGCGGTTTGGCGCACTTCACGGCCGCCGCGCTCAGCACCAAGGGCACCGCGGTGCCAGATGCCGAGCTGGTCCCACTTGCCTGCCTTCTTGAGCTCGCGGATCTCATCGATGTTGCGCAGAAGCGTCGGCTTGATGTCTTCTGGCGTGTCGATTATCTCATTGAGCGTGCCAAGCTTGAACACGAACTCGGCACCTGACGCGAAGACGGGGTTGGTCTTGACCAGCTCGTTCAACCGCTCAAGCGGAATCTTCGTGATGACGGCGATGCTGGTGGTGGGCATCACGTGCACGATGGTACCGTAGTCCTTTGGCAGTGAGATGATGCGGTCCGAGAGGAGCCCGTGGCACAGGAAGGCGCCGCTGATGGCCCTGCCGATGATCATGCCGATGACCGGGTGTCCGGCATGGCGCGCATCCTCGAGGGCGAACTGGTACGAGGCGGTGGCCTTTGTCATGCCTACGATCTCCTCGACCTTTCCCGGGCTGTTACCGGGCGTGTCGATGAGAAGGATGACCGGGCGCTTTTCCTCGAGCGGTTTTCCCTCGTCGGCCTCGATGGTGGCATAGATGGCCTGGCTGAACTTGTAGCACTCCTCCATGCCCATGACGCCGTTAAAGACGACACGGAATCGCGGATTCGGCCGCTTGGAGAAGTTCCCCAGCACGGTGCAGAGCTTCCCGTCAAGGAGGGCTTCGCCCGCAAAGACCGGGGGTGCAAGTTCTGCCTCAAGGTACGTGTTTGCAATCTTGTTCTCGACAAAGGTCCCTTCGTCGAAGATGAGGTCGATGGCCTCGTCAGCCTTTCCCAACAAGATCTTCGGTTTTGCAGCCATTTAGATCCCCCTCTGTCGTCGCTTCGCAATCTTGAGGAACTTTTCCTGCGGCATTTCGGGTATGTCTTCGACATCCTTCATGCCCATGTACTTCCAGTAGTCCTTGGAGTCGTTGAATCCCTTCTCTCCCGCCAGCTTGACGACGGAGAGGTTCTCTTCCACAAGGTCCGGAGTCCCCAGATGGCGGTATTTGGCAATCTCTGCCATGGGCATATGGGCAATCTGCATGACCTGTTCCCTGAAGGCACCGATGGTGTCGGGCAGAAGGAAGTCGACGTCACCCATGATGTACTTGGCGCGGGCACCCATGGTCCTCCAGATGAGGGCACGGTCGGACGCGTCAAACTCGTCCTTGCCGACTTCCTGCTGGATGACCTCGGGGCCGGTCAGCCCGATACGGCCGTAGTCGTTTGCAAGAACGACATCGCCGCTCATGCACACGAAGCCCTGGGCGCCGTAGGCACCGATGGAGCTTGCCGTTATCGAGATGTTGGGCACCTTGTTCTGCATCTTCCAAAACATTTCCATGCATTCGGAGTGGGCAACGAGGCCGGCGTTTGACTCGTGGAGGCGAACGCCGCCGGAGTCGTAGGAGACGATGACAATCGGCTTGCGGTCCTCGGGGACGGAGCCGTACTTCTCCTTGAGTGCCTCGTAGCAGTCCATGGCCAGCTTGAACGTGTACGCCATCTTGGCGCCGTTGACCTCGCCGAGGGCGCCACCGACGAACTTGCCTTCCTGTGAGACCACAAAGACGGGGTGGGCGCCAATCTTGCCGACGCCAACGGTGATACCATCGTCGAACTCGACAGCCTCGCCAAGCACGATGAGGTGCGGGCTGACCATCTTGTCCCGTGGGCCGAGGAATTCGCGGAACGTTCCCTCGTCCACAAGGCCGATGGCGCGCTCGCGGGCAGTGGCCTGGTAGAAGCTCTTTTCCTGCAGTTCTTTCCATTCAACTCTCATGTATATCACCTACTGGAGTCCTCCGCCGTTGGCGATGGCCTGCTGCATTCTGCGCTTCACCACTGCGGGCGTGGCCGCATTGTCGTTGATGCTGACCTTGACGCTGGAAAGGCCGGTTGTCTCGACAATCCTCTTGAGCACGGTCTCCCAGACGCTGTCGAATCCAAGGACGGTGGTCATGACGCGGATGACCGCCTTTCCCTCGTATGCGTTACCCTTTTCGATGAGGACCTCGAGGTCCCCCGATGATACTACACCGACATGGCTCCATTCGTCGACTAAGGTCTTGGGACTTCCAGGCTTAAATTCAAAATTAAGCTCTGTGAGAGCCATGTTACTCTCCTCCATCTTTGGCGGGTTTGAGGTGCTTCTCTATGAAGTCGGTGTGGAACTTGCCGCCCTGGAAGACCTTGTTGTCCATGACCTTCAGGTGGAAGGGAATGGTGGTGCTCACGCCTTCGATGATGGTCTCCTCAAGGGCGCGCTTCATGCGGGCGATTGCCTCGTCACGGTCCTCGCCCCAAACAAGGAGCTTGGCGATGAGCGAGTCGTAGTACGGGGGGATCTCGTATCCCTCGTACATGGCGGTGTCGACACGGACAAAGGGTCCGCCGGAGAGGATGAGCTTCGTTATCTTTCCTGGCGACGGGATGTAGGTATCCGGGTCCTCGGCGTTGATCCTGCACTCGATGGCATGCCCCTTTATCCTGACATCTTCCTGTTTGTAGGGCATCTTCTCGCCTGCGGCGATGCGGATACCGGTCTTGACGATGTCGATGTCGGTGGTCATTTCCGTCACGCAGTGCTCAACCTGGACACGGGTGTTCATTTCCATGAAGTAGAACTCATTGCGTTCGTCGTCATAGAGGAACTCGACCGTTCCTGCACCCTCGTACTTCGCTGCAAGGGCTGCCCTGACGGCTGCATCGCCCATCTTCTTGCGGGTTTCCTCGTTGATGGCCGGTGATGGTCCTTCCTCCACAAGCTTCTGGTGCCTGCGCTGGATGGAGCAGTCACGCTCTCCGAGGTAGATGGCGTTGCCAAAGGCGTCGGCAATGATCTGGATTTCCACGTGTCTTGAGACCTCGACGTAGCGTTCTACGTAGACGTCGGGGTTGCCAAAGCCGGACTGTGCTTCAGCCTGGCACTGCCTGAGCAGCGAGGGGAGCTCCTTCTCGGACCGGACCACACGCATACCCTTGCCGCCGCCGCCGGCCGTGGCCTTGAGAATGACGGGGAATCCTATCTTGTCGGTAACTGCCTTGACTTCTTCGAAGGTACGGACGATGCCGTCTGAACCGGGGGTGACCGGGACCTTGCTTTCCTTCATGGTCTTCTTGGCGGTAGCTTTGTCACCCATGAGGTCGATGGATTCGGGCGACGGGCCGATGAACTTGATGCCGTTCGCGCGGCAAAGCTTGGAGAACCGGGAGTTCTCTGCAAGGAACCCGTAGCCGGGGTGAATACCCTCGGCACCGGTGACAATGGCCGCGTTGATGATGTTCATCATGTTCAGGTAGCTCTTCGTCGCTGGTGCGGGGCCGATGTTCACTGCCTCGTCGGCGAGCTTGACATGAAGTGCTTCTGCGTCTGCGTCAGAGTAGACGGCTACCGTAGCGACGCCGAGCTCCTTGCATGCCCTGATTATTCTAACGGCGATTTCTCCTCTGTTAGCAATAAGGACTTTCTTAAACATACTATTCCTCCTTACCAGTTCCTAAAACGTGGTGGTGCGTCATACAATCCTCCAGACCACTTGACGAGGTCTGCGATGCTCTTGGCAGAGAGCTTGGATCGCTTTGCATCGTTAAACGAAAGGTTAAGGTCCTCGGGGAGTGCCACAATGCCTTCCTTTCTCAGTTTGTTCGTTGCACTGTCGTCGGCTGCGAGGCCGAGGGTCGTGTATCCGGCAACCGCCTTGATGGCGTCCATGCGCTCCTTGAGCGTCTTGCACTTGTGGACGTAGGCGATACCTTCCTCGGTCACGATGTGCGTGATGTTGTCAGCGTACACCATGATGGGGGGTATGGGGAAGTTTGCCTGCTTCTGGAGCTCGAACGCGTCAAGCTTTTCCACGAAGACGGGGGCCATTCCCTCGCCGAAGGTCTCGACCATCTGGATGACCAGCTTGCGCCCCCTGTCGATGGGGCCGATAAGGTCCTTGCGCATGCCGTCTTCCCGTGATGCCTTGAGCCAGCCCGGGGTCGCGTGCTTGCGGCCCGGTGCGTTGCACGCCATGTTGGGCGCGCCACCAAATCCAGGAATTCTGCCTGCAACAGCTGCGGCGCTGTTGCCGTACTGGTCTATCTGCAGCGTTGAACCGAAGAACGCATCAATGGCGTAGTGTCCGGCAAGCTGTCCCATGACCCTGTTTGACCGCATCGTGCCGTCGGGGCCGACAGGGAATATGTCGGGCTTTGACATGATGTAGTTCTCCATACCGACTTCGCTTCCGAAGGGCATGATGGTGTCCACCCATCCGCTCTCGATGGCAGGTATGAGTGTCGGGTGCGGGTTGAGCGCCCAGTGGCTGCAGATCTTACCCTTCAGTCCCATCTCCTCACCGAAGGTGGGAAGGAGGAGTTCCACGGCGGCCGTGTTGAATCCGATACCATGGTTGAGGGCTTTGATGTCATAGGCGCTGTATATGCCCATAAGTGCCATCATACCGATGAATATCTGGGATTCGGTAATGTGTGCGGGATCCCTTGTAAAGAGCGGTTCAATGTAGAACGGCTCGGTGGTAGGGATAACGAAGTCTACCCAGTCTCCTGGAATGTCGACTCTTGGGACTTTGTCAACGATTTCGTTGACCTGCGCGATGACGATACCGTCCCTGAACTTTGTTGCCTCAACGACGGTAGGCGTCTCCTCGGTGTTGAATCCCGTGTACAGATTGCCGTACTTATCCGCGGCGTTTGCGGCGACAAGCGCGACCTTAGGCTTGAGGTCCAGGTACGTCCGTGCATAGAGCTCCACATAGGTGTGGATGGCGCCGATGCTTATCTTGCCCTGGGTAACCATGTTGGCAAGGTCGGCGGCGACCGGACCCGAATAGCAGAAGTCAAGCTTTGAGGCGATGCCCTTCTTGAACACGTTGAGGTGGTCTTGCAGGGCAAGAGATGACTGGACCATGTGGAGATTGTTGACTTTCGATGGGTCGACCTTAGCGAGGCACGCAGCCAAAAAGTCTGCCTGCTTCTGATTGTCTCCCTCGATGTTCACCTTGTCTCCTGACCTCAGGACGGCCTCGAGCAGTGCCACACAGTCGGCCTCGTCGACGATTTTGGTCCCCGGCTTGGCAAAGCCGCGGGCTTTCGCCATACGCTCGGCCGTGTCCTGCTGGGTCTTGTCCCATCCCTTCTTGGCCTTGTCAATCCTGTCATGAGTCTTCGTTTCCTTCTTGCTGGGTGAAAAAAATATGTTTTGTACGAAGTTGTCTTCCATTAACATCACGTCCCCTTAAGGCACCCAGCAGTTAAAGAGGCTCGAGTTCAAAGAGTGCGTCTCCAATCTTGACAAGTGTCTCGTTCTGTACCTTGATCTTGGTAAGCTTTGCCTTCTGCGGTGCGACGACTTCATTGAACATCTTCATTGCCTCGACGAGGCCAATGACCTGTCCAGCCTCTACGACGTCGCCTTCCTTTGGCAGGGGCTCCCTGTCAACGGTGGTACCGGGGTGTACGTATGCTACACCAGGTGTCGGCGCGGTGAGAATGATGCCCGTGCTTGCTGCTGCAGGAGCTGCTGCGGGCGCGGCTGCCGGTGCTGTTTCTTCATCTTCATCTACAGCTGACAGTGAGACCTGCGGTGCGGCTGCTGCTGGAGCGGCTGCTACGGCGCCACCAGCGGGGGCGACGGTCCTAATCTCGACTGCATCCTTCCGTACTATCAGTTCTGCGATCTTGTTTTTCTTACAAGCTTCTAGAATCGATATCAAAGAATCTAAGTCCAACATTTGTTGTTTCCCTCCAGTTTCAATAGCATGGTATGCAAAAAAATTTGTATTCCTAAGGGTATTAGGAATCAATTTTTCCGATGCGAATGTTTATTGAATCTATATAAAGATTTCGGTTTTTTCCTTTGCCACGAAGAATAATCGGTGTATGGGCAAAATACGGGTCATTTTAAATTATATATAATATATATTCTATGTATAGTATTCTTACGTGAAAGGGGAACAATCCTCCCTTCTGTCTTCGTGCCCGCCTGTTCCGCCCCTTAGAGAATATTTATATACCGCTCTGCTGGTATGGGGTGTGAAGGGATTATCATGAGACTACTAGTGCTTCATTCGGATTTTATCACGTTCGAGGTGACAAAAAAGACAAAGTTCGCCGAGGACATCACAGAAACCCTGCGGAAAAACAATATGGACGAATGCCTGACGGTTTTTGCCAGTGTCGAGCAGGGCGATGAAGCAGATGTCGACCGTCTCGTGTCCGAGGCCGCCGCAGCCATCAGGGACATCGCAGCCCAGACCCACGTGGACCGTGTCTTCCTCTATCCGTACGTACATCTTACCTCATCACCCGCCGAGCCCTCCTTTGCAAGGTCCGTATTCCCGCTCCTCGAGACGGAGCTGTCCCAGGACTTCACCGTGAAGCGCGCCCCGTTTGGATACTACAAGGCCTTCACCGTATCCTGCAAGGGCCACCCCCTCTCTGAGCTTTCTCGAGAGATACACCTCACCCCGAAAAAGGACGAGGAGGTCGTATCCGAGGCGCTTGCGTCGGAAGGCAGGATTACCTCCTCCTGGTATGTGCTTACCCCTGAGGGGGACCTAGTGGATGCGCGGGAGTTTGATTATCGCGGCCACGAGAATCTGCGCGCCTTTGTCAGGCACGAGACCGAGGGTTCGCGTGTCGCCGACAGGGAACCACCGCACGTCGACATCATGAAAAAGCTCGAGCTGGTAGACTACGAACCCGGCAGCGATTCCGGCAACCTGCGTTGGTATCCCAAGGGGGCCATGATAAAGCGGCTCCTCGAGCAGAACATATCCTCCGTCACCCACGACTATGGGGGCATGGAGGTAGAGACGCCTATCATGTACGACTTCGAGCACCCGAAGCTTTCACGGTATCTGCACCGATTCCCCGCACGCCAGTATACCGTGCTCTCGGGCGACAAGAAGTTCTTTCTCCGATTTGCCGCCTGCTTTGGGCAGTATCTCATCAAGCATGACATGACGATATCGTACAGGAACCTCCCGCTCCGGCTCTACGAGCTTACCCACTACAGCTTCCGGAGGGAGCAGGGAGGGGAGCTCTCCGGCCTGCGCCGCCTTCGCGCCTTCACCATGCCCGACATGCACACCCTTGTGAAAGACATGGACAGCGCAAAGGAGGAGTTCCTCAATCAGTACCGCCTGAGCATGGATTGGATGGCGGCGCTCGGTGTCTCATATGAGGCAGGCATCCGCTTCGTCCGTTCCTTTTACGAGGAAAACAGGGACTTTGCCCGACAGCTCGTCCAGATGCTCGGGCGGCCCGTCCTCGTTGAGATGTGGGACGAGCGGCCCTTCTACTTTGTCATGAAGTTTGAATTCAACTTCGTCGATGCCCTGGGGAAGGCCTCTGCGCTCTCCACGGTCCAGATAGACATTGAGAACACCGAGCGCTTCGACATCTCCTACACGACGGAGTCGGGTGAGCGGGCCTATCCGCTCATGCTGCATGCAAGCATTTCCGGGGCTGTCGATAGAAACGTCTTTGCCCTTCTCGAACAGGCGCACATGGATGCCATGCGGGGCAAAAAGCCCATGCTTCCCCTCTGGCTCTCGCCGACACAGGTCCGTCTATTGCCCGTTTCGGATGAGTTCCTTCCTCTCTGCGAGGAGCTAGCGGTGTCGTTTTCCGGATTCAGGGTCGACGTCGACGACCGCTCTGAAAGCCTGGGCAAGAAGATACGTGAGGCGGAGAAGGAATGGGTCCCGTATATCGTCGTTGTCGGCGAAAGGGAGCGTGACACCGGCGAGCTCGCCGTTCGTGTGCGCGAGGTGGGGGGCCAGGTACCCTACCGGCTCGAGGCCCTTGTGGCGGAGCTTGCAGACAAGGTGGCGGGACATCCCTTCCGGCCCCTTCCGCTTCCCTTCGCCCTTTCCAGACGCCCGAAGTTCAGGGGATAGGTGTCCCCTCCTTTCTTTTTGATCCCATGTACCGGAAGTCAGCCTATCTCTTTGCCGTAAACACGGTCAACAGGTCGCTCAATTTCGTGCTGCGTATCGTGCTTCGGGCGGTGCTCGGCCTTAACGATTACGGCATGCTCGCCGTCATCCTTCCGGTACAGAACATGATACTTACCATCACGTCGTATGCCGTCAGCCCCTCTGTTTCAAAGCACGTGTCCGAGGATGGTGCCGTATCCCGTCGCACCGGGCTCTACCCCTTTGCCTTTCTACTGGTGGGCGCGGTGTTGCTCTGCGCCGGCCTGCTTCTCGCGCCGCTTATGGCATCCTTCCTTTCCGAGGACTTTGGCACCGATATCGTCCTTCCCCTGCGCATCATGATTGCCGTCATTCCCGTGGGTATCCTCTTTTCCATTCTGACCGGCATCTTCTTTGGCCATCAGCGTGCACGGGTCGTCGCCTTGGCGCTTTTCGTCGTCGAGGTGGCCACCGTGGTCGCCGCCTATGCGCTTGGCTGGACAGGCGGTGTCACCGGAGCCGTCGGGGCTTTTCTTGCAGGCTATCTCCTCGGCATCCTGTGCCTGCTCTTTCCTCTCAAGAGGCTCTCTCTGGAACGGTCGTGGGACGGGTCGCGAGCACGGCGCATGATGCTGTTTTCCGCCCCCCTCATGGGTACGTCCCTTGCCATCGTGACTATTTTCCAGGTTGACATCATCATTCTTGGGAGATACTACACCACCGTTGAGACCTCCCTGTACGGGCTCGTCGCACCCACGGCACGGCTCATACCCGCCTTATCCGTCGCCCTCTCAAGCTTGCTCCTACCCAAGGTCTCCGAGCTCTCGTCACGGGGTCAGGGCACCGGCGATGTCATCACCACGGCGCTTGAAGCGGGGTTCGCGGCCTCGCTTCCCTTCGCACTCGCGATTTTTGCCTTTTCGGAAGAGATTCTTTATGTCCTATTTAATGCTGTGGAGGCGGCAAACGCCCTTCGCATCTTATCCGTCGGCATGCTGTGCTATGCGCTCTTTTACCTATGCTCGTCGTCGCTCCAGGGGAGGGGGGACACCCGGCC
>JAHKLV010000107.1 GCA_020854925.1 Candidatus Methanofastidiosia archaeon
CCACAGTGACGAACCCAGCGTCGGCATGGAGGTCCAGCCGGTGTGGCCCGCCTGCTGGAGTCCGGCGGGAACAAGGTCCTTCATCCCGGTGAGCGCGGCGTGCGCTTCCGTGATACCTCCGAGCTTCACATAGGTGAGGACGAGAAGGAGCGTCATGCCGACGAGCATGAGACAGCCCTGGAGCGCATCGGTGTACATGACGGCGATGAGGCCGCCCACGATGACGTAGAGCGCCACGACGACGGTGAATCCCAGGAGCGCCGTGTTGTAGGAGACGCCCAGCGTCGACTCGATGAAGCGCGCCCCGCCGATGAGGATGGCAGCGGCGTAGAGCGGCATGCCGGCAACGACGATAAGCGCACCCGCCTTGCGGATGAAGGAGGAGTCGTAGACCTTGCCGAGGAGGTCGGGGAAGGTGCGCGCACCGAGCTTCTTGCCCAGTGCGCGGGTCCGCTTCCCGAAGATGGCAAAGGCGATGAGGATGCCGACGCCGATGTTGAGCACGGTGAGCCACAGGAGCCCCATGCCTATCTGGCCGGCAAGCCCGCCGAATCCGACGATGGCAGACGTGCTGATAAAGGCGGCGCCATAGGAGAGCGCCAGGATGACCGGGTGGATGTTTCTCCCGCCCACCAGGTAGTCGTCGGCACATTTGGTGCGCCGGTAGCCGCGGTAGGCCAGCATGGACACCACGGCAAGGTAGAGAAGGGTGAAGGCACCAAGCACGGGGGCGCTAACAGCCATCGCCGTCGCCTCCCGCATTCCAGTTTTTGGCGCCATAGATGATACAGGCGGCGGCGCAGCCGATGACGAGGAGATAGGCAAGTGCTATCTGGGGGTCTTCAATGCCAAGCATGCATCATCCCTCCCCTTGCGGCAGCTCCGGTATCCTCAGCAGCAGGTGTGGCGGAGGAAAAGTCGGCGCCATGCAGACCGGCGTCCCCCCTGGCCCCGCCCTCCGGCGGGTGTTGATTTTTCATGTGTGTTCATGATGCTCATTCCTTGTGGGTATACGGTTGGCTCGCTCTCCTTTTGTGCAGGAATGCAGTCGGCCCCCGCCATCCATGCGCGCATGGACAGATGGGGCTATCAAAAGAAAAAGAAGCCAAAGCTACGGACACCAACGGATGCGTTCATGCCATCGCGTATGATATTCATAGCTACCGGAAGGGGATTCTCCTGTGGCTTTATAAGCCTTTCTGCCTCCATGCCGTGCCCCACCTGTTCTCGTGGACCCTGGCCGGGTCGTAGCGGCGGGAGGGCCCCTTGCGCTCCGCAGGATGCCCCACGGCAACGAGGGCAAAGGGGACGACCTCCGGCGGCAGGTTGAGCAGATCGCGCAATCCCTCGACAATGGGAGGGGAAGGATGTGCGCCAAGCCACACGGCGCCCAGGCCCAGGGCATGGGCCGCCAGGAGGAGGGACTGGGTAGCCGCTCCGCAGTCCTGCTCCCAGTAGGGTGCGCAGACGTCGTTGGGGAGCATGGAGGGGGTTGCGCAGACCGCCACGGCAAGCGGCGCCTCGTGAAGCATGCGTGCGAAGGGGTGGAAGGAGGGCACGGCGTCAAGGATGGCCCGGTCCCTGACGACAACAAAGGACCATGGTTGCTGGTTGCAGGCGGAAGGGGCCGCCATGGCGGCCTTGAGAAGGACCGCTACCGCCTCGTCGCTAACATCTTCCGTGGTAAAGGAGCGGATGCTGCGTCGGGTCATGAGGGCGTCAATGGCGTCCATACTATCTACCCCTACCGGTCCCACAGGGAGAGGATGCGCAGGGCGTTGATGGTGGTCTCCGGGTAGCAGGCCGTGCCTTCCACCGTCTTCCAGCACCCCTCGTCGTCCTGCAGCGATTCAAGGAGGTCGAGCAGGTCGTCCGCAAGCACGTTTTCCATCTTCGCCTTCCAGAGGCAGTCCAGGTACCAGATGACCATCTTGGGGTCATGCTCGATGGAGCTGCGCAGGAACGGCGCCAGCTTCTGGGCAGAGTCGTTCATGCCGAGTTGCGCATAGAGGGCAAACGTTATCCAGTTCGTGATGGGGTACCCCTCAATGGTCCCGTCGTTTCGCCGGTACTGGTCAAGGAATCTTACGGCTTTTTTCGCCTGGTACTCCTCCTCGGCGTAATAGAGCAGGTCGCACGCCGTCTGTGCGGTGAGCCAGAGCTTCGTGTTCATGGCGCTGGGCATGAACCATTCCGGCGGATTGAGCGCGCTAATCTCGGGATTCTCATCCCAGCTGCCGTCCTGGGCCTGACGCTCCTTGAGGTAGATGACCGCCCGCTTGAACGCGCCGGTGTAGGCGACGTCAAGCCCGGTGAACCATGAGACCATGGACACGGTGGCGGCAACGGACGATGGATTCCCCTTCTTGAAGTTGAAGGCAAATCCCCCGTCCTCGTTCTGATACGACCGGAAGAAGTCCAAGGGCACGCGGTCGTCCCTTCCAAGTCCGAGAATGAACTCCAGCTTGTACGTATCCATCATGCTGCCGTTTTCTATCACGTAGCTAAACGCCTTGTCCCTGTTATAACCCATACAAATCCCCCACACTATCTTATTGATAATATGGGGTAGTTCATGATTAATCTATCTTTCGCTTTTTAATTATATATTAAGCCACATCGGCATAGTGCCGCAGGGGCATGTCCATCGGGGCGCAGCATTTATATGGGCCGTGGCATACGAAGTGTCAGCAAGGTGCTTCATATGGAAAAGACACACGTTTCGCGTCTCGTGCGGCTGGCGAATCTCAATCACCACGGCACCCTCTTTGCCGGTGAGACGGCGCAGTGGATGGTCGAGGCCTGCTTCGTGGCGGCGGCAAAGAAGAACGGCAGGGCAGACAACGTCGTCTGCATCAACGTGCAGGGCCTCCAGTTCCGCAAACCGGTGGAAAGCGGCGACATCGTCGACATCGAGTCCTTCGTGGCGTACGCAGGGTCTACGAGCCTCACCGTGGTGGGGAGAATTCTCACGCCCCGCTATCCGGGCGAATGCATCCTTGAGACCGCCGTCACCTTCGTGACGCTGGGAAAGGACGGTGTCCCTGCCCCCCACGGCATTGTCGTCGAGCGTCCCGAGGACCCCGTGCTCAGGGAATACTGGGACAAGTACGAGCGCAAGCGCAAGAAGTACCGGGCTGGTAAACAGGCAGAAGAGGAGTAAGATGGTGGCGGGGAAGGGATTCGAACCCTCGAACCTCTACAGGAATGGATTTCCCATCGATTCCTGACACAAAGGCGCAGCGTTTCTCTGCCCGTGAGGGCATGTGATCTTGAGTCCATCGCCTTTGACCAAACTCGGCAACCCCGCCGCGCGAACAAACGCTACCTTGACTAGCTGCATTTCTATAAAAAGTTATCGAAGTCTGCACAAGGCTTAGGAGATGAGCCCGCTGTCCCCTCCTCGCCCCTCTCTATTTTCTCTAGAAAACAGATTTCCCGTCGTGGAAACGGAGGACTTTTATAATACTTCGTTGCAAAAGGGCATGTCCCGACAACTGAGACAGGTGAGAAAAATGGCAGAAGAACTCAATCCCTTCAAGATTGCCCAAAAACAGCTTGAAAAGGCCGTCGATGTCCTTGGACTTGACCAGGATGTACACGACCTTCTCAAGGAACCGCTTCGCACTCTCGAGGTGCGCATACCGGTCCGCATGGACGACGGGTCCACCAAGACCTTTACCGGATTCCGCGTACAGTACAACG
>JAHKLV010000151.1 GCA_020854925.1 Candidatus Methanofastidiosia archaeon
CCGGCAGCGCACCACGCTTTACGGCCGTGTCTGAGGTGTGCCGGTGACGAGAAGGTCGTCCCCGAGCCGCTGGACGGTCACCGCCCCAAGGCGCATCGCACCTGACAGGCGCTCCACGCCGGTGCCGCCCACCGCAGGCACCGCCGATGCACCGCCGATAAGGAGGGGCGCGATGTAGGCCATGACCTTGTCCACAAGCCCCGCATCCATGAAGGCGCCGTGCACCGCGCTCCCGCCCTCGAGAAGGACGGAGCGGATTTCCCGCTCGTGGAGCGCGGCGGCAAGCGCTGGAAGGTCGACGCGGTCGTCGCCGCAGGGGAGCACCTCGGCCCCCATCGCCCGAAGCGCTTCCACCTTGGCGGCGTCGGCACGTGCCGTCGTGGCCACCAGGACATTGCTGTCGCCAAGGACCGCTGCGTCGAGGGGGAGCCGAAGCGAACTGTCGAGGATGATACGAAGCGGGTCGGGGCCGTCGATGGCGCGAAGGCGGGGATTGTCAGCTAGCACCGTCCCGATGCCTACGACAATGGCGTCGTGCTCGCCGCGAACACGGTGTGCGTGGTCACGCGACGTGGGTGAGGTAATCCACGTGGAATCGCCGCCCCGTGTCGCGGTCTTCCCGTCGAGCGACATGGCGGTCTTGAGGACAACGTAGGGCCTGCCGCGCTCCATGGCAAAAAAATACGCCTCGTTAAGGGCACGCGCCTCTTCGGCCATGAGCCCCACCTCAACGTCTATGCCCGCCGCCCGGAGCAGCTCGATGCCTGAAACAGCAGGATTGGGATCCTCAACGGCACAGACGACGCGCGTGATGCCGGCGCCAATGATGGCATCGGTGCACGGCGGCGTCCGCCCGTAGTGCGAGCATGGCTCAAGGGTGACATACAGGGTGGCCCCCTCGGCACCGTCTGCAGCCCGCAAGGCCTCGCGCTCAGCGTGGGGCTGGCCGGCCTTGCGGTGGTATCCCTCCCCGATGACAGAGCCGCCACGTACGATAACGGCACCCACACGGGGATTAGGAGATGTCCTGCCCTTCTTGGCAAGGGCGAGGGCACGTCGCATGAACTGTTCATCGTGGTGCACAGGCATCATCCGAGAATGTGATTCATCTTTTCCTTCTTTGTTCTGAGGTATCCGGCGTTGTGCATGTTGCACGGGATGACAAGCGGAATACGCTCGGCCACGTCAACGCCGGTCTCCACCAGGTCCTGCACTTTGTCGGGATTGTTGGTAATGAGGCGCACCGACCGCACGCCGAATCGCCGGAGCACGGAGGCCACCACGCGGTACGACCGCATGTCGGGCGCAAACCCGAGCTGGGCGTTGGCCTCCACCGTGTCTGCCCCCCCATCCTGGAGGGCGTATGCCTGAATCTTGTGGTACAGCCCGATGCCCCGCCCCTCATGGCCCATGTAAAAAAGCATGCCGGCCTCCTGGGAACCGAGGTAAGAGAGGGCATCGGCGAGCTGGACGCCGCAGTCGCAGCGAAGCGACCCCAGTGCATCGCCGGTGATGCACTGGGAATGGATGCGCACGGGAAGTGCCCGTGCGCCCGATACGTCGCCGCGGACGAGCACAAGGTGCTCCATGCTCCCTTCCTTAAAGGCATAGATGCGGAACATGCCGTACCGTGTCGGGAATGCGGCCGAGGGCATGTCATCGTCCAATACGCTCATACGATACCGTCCTGTCCTGGTTATTCGGAGCATTGATCCTTGAGCGCCTTCTTGTAGTACCGGTACGGGGCAGGATCACAGACGACAAAGAGCATCCGCTCGAACGCCATGCCGGAAAGCACGGCGGCGCGGGTCTCTTCAACGATGATTTCTGTCGAGATCTTGGGGGAAAGCCCGGGAAACGCCGACCCGAGCGCGGGGAGCGCCAGGGACCGGTATCCACGGCTATATGCTTCCTGCAGCGTCTTTTTCATGCAGGTGTGTAGAGCCTCGGGGCGGGAGACGCCCGCCTCGTCTACCAAGACGCAGTGGAACACCGCCTTGGCCTGAAGGGAACCGCACGAGGTCACGATAACGTCGCCGATGGCGCACGGTCCCTGCTGCTTTGCCTCGTCCTCGATGACGGTACCGCCGTGGTCACGGATTTTGAGGGCGATGCCGGCGCCCATGCAAAGCGAAGGGGACGAGGCGACGGCAAGGGCATCCACGTCCTGTTCGGTGATGTCACCATAAACAGGGATAAAAGCGGTGCTGTTGCAAACATAGTCCATTCAATCACCTAGAATCGAGAATACCATACAGTGGTCATATATATACCTTTTCCAATGATTATTCTTACAGAAACGTATTTAAGCCCAGGGAAGGAAGGAGGGACGGTGCCAGATGGAAGACGAATCACGCACATTTTATCTTGCCGTCATCGTTGCCTGCCTCGTGGGAATCGCCTTTGTAACCCACGCCATCGTGACAAGCCCCAAGTACGAGGAACACTACACCGAGCTCTACTTCACCGGTGAGAAGGTCCTCTTTGACGCCGACGGGCGCGGAATGGTGGGCGGCAGGGAGGCCTACCTGCTGGACGGCGGGATGGTCATCGTCGACGGAGTGGAGGTCCTGGGGCCGCTGTACCGTGGCGACACCTTCGTCCTTGACGGCATCTCGTGGAATCTGGAGGACGCCTCGGCCTCGTGGGACGAGGCCATGGTCCGCGCGTTCCCCGTGACGGCTGCCCCCGGCACGACGCATACCATCTCCTTTTCCATCGTGAATCACCGCCGCGGGGACGAGGCGACGTACACGTATACCGTGGGGGCGGGCGGGGACGAGTCCACCGGCACGGTGACGCTTGCAAAGAACGAATCAACCGTCATCACGGCAGAGGTGACGGTCCCGTTCCCCCCTGCTGAAGAAGAGCCCCTCGGGCAGTACGACGAGCTCTTTTCCGGCTACGTGCGCCATGTGACCGACTACGGCGATGCCAAACTCGTGACGGTGGCATACGACGACGGCAGCACGGCAGGGCCGTACTGGCGGGTGCGGGTGGCCGTGACGCTTTCAAGCGGCAACAGCATACATTTCTGGATACGGCTAGATGATGAATGAATCCAATGCTGAGCATCAGCCGTGATGACACTTATGAACGCTGATAGCTGTCCAGAAAAAAGGGGCGAAGGCCGCCCGCCTAGATCGTGGCGGACTGCCCGTTCCTGTTGATGATGACCTGGCGCCCTATCTCATATCCTTCCTCAGAGCACAGCTCCGCCATGGAGATGAGCATGTCGGGGCAGCCGTGGCAGGGCAGGACGTACGCGGGGGAGAGCGTCCTGATGACCTTTCGATGCTCCTCCCTGCTGGCGTGGCCGGACACGTGGAGGTCCTTGGCGACGTTGACCTGCTGCATCTTGAGCTTCGTGTCGAGCCGGTAGCGGGCCGCCCTATTCATGGGATTGGGGATGATGCTCGATGAGAAGAGCACGTTGTCCCCCCGCTCGAACGAAAACGGGAACTTGCCGTCGGTGAGGCGCGAAAGCACCGCGTCACGCTCGCCCTGGGAACCGGTGGTGATGACAAGAAAGTCCTTCTTGTGCTGGTGTATGTCCTTGAGCGCGCCCGACATGGCGTCGCGCTTGCGGATCATCTGAACCGGCTTGTCCACGATGCCCATGTCCACGGCAAGCCCGTAATACTTGCACATGGATTTGCCGATGAGCACCGGTTTCCTGTTGATGCGCTCGGCCTCCTCGATGATGGTATGTATCCGCTCTATCTGGGACGAAAACGTTGTGGAGACGATGGCATGCGGGGAGTCCTCTATCATACGGAGATAGTCTCCCACCATGGTCTTTGCCACCCGCTCCGAGGGTGTCATGCCCTCTATCGCCACGTTGGTGGTGTCGGTGATGAGGAGCTTGACATCAAGGCGCTTGAGCTTGGAGAACGAGAGGGGCTTTTGGAGCTCCTGGTGCTCGTCAAGCTTGTAGTCGCCCGTGAACACAACGTCCCCCTCCTTCGTCTGCACGATGACAAAGGACGACTGGGGTATGGAATGCGTCACCGGCACCATGCTTATCTCGAAGGGTCCGATGGTAATCGACGTTTCAAAGAGCTCGAAGAGCGGGTTGGGTACGGCGGTCGGTTCCTCCTTGAGCATGGAGGCAAGGAGCTTGAGCGGGTAGGGGCGCCCGATGATGGGGCACTTGAATCGCTTTGCAAGCCGGGGTATGGCGCCGATGTGGTCGAGGTGCCCATGGGACACGACGATGCCCACCACCTTCTTCCTTCGCAGGGGGGTGATGTCTGGTATGGCGCCGATGCGCGAGAGTTCTTTTGTGGTAATGTTCTGAAGATTGGTGTCCTCACCAATCATGATGCGGTCGAGCCGGATGCCCATGTCCAGGATGAGAACGCTCCCATCCACTTCGATGGCGGTCATGTTCTTTCCGACTTCTTCGTAGCCGCCGAGTGAGTATACTTTCACGTGAATTCCTCCTTACGGGCATAGTATTCTGTAGAGAATCCCCTGTCCGTGATAAATGTTCGTGTTGATCCGCTGATGATGACCGACCTGCGCGACAAAGCCTCTAGGTCGCGGGAGCCGGTGAGAAGCATGGCCATCCGAAGCTCCCGGGAAAGCTGAGCGAGGAGCGCCTCGGCACCGCCGGGGCCCTGATTCTGCACAGCCTCAAGGAACGGCAGCGCGAGGCCTGCACAACTAGCGCCGAGCGCAAGGGCCTTTGCCACATGGAGGCCGTTTCGCACGCCTCCCGAGGCGATGATGGTCTCAAAGTGCTCCGCCACCTCGATGATCGAGGGGACGGTGGGGATGCCCCAGTCCCAGAAGGTGCGGGCAGACGCGCGCGCCGAGGGCTCTGCCGCCCGGTGGTACTCCACCGCCGCAAAGGACGTGCCCCCCACGCCCGAGACGTCGACGCCGTCGAGGAACGATACCTTCTCCGCCACCTCGGCGCTGATGCCGGCGCCGGTCTCCTTGACGATGACCGGATACGACGCATCGCCGGACAGGTCCCTGAGCCGGGCGATGCCGCCACGGAAGTCGGTGTCTCCCTCGGGTTGCACGACCTCCTGCAGGGGATTGAGATGCACGGCGAGGACGTCGGCGCCGATGGCGTCCACGAGGCCGTGGACCGCGTCATTTCCCAGGTGGATGAGCTGTGCTATCCCGATGTTGGCAAAAAGCAGGGCATCGGGGGCGTACGCGCGCATCTCGAAGGTGGGACGCAGCGAGCCGTCCTCGAGCATCGCCCGCTGGCTGCCCACCGAGACGGCGATGCCCGCATCCTGGGCAAGCCGCGCAAGCTGGGCGTTTATCCGTTCCGCGGTGGGGGACCCGCCTGTGAGCGCCGATATCATAAAGGGGAAGGAAAGCCGCTTGCCAAAGAGCATCGCAGACGTGTCCAGCTCGTCGTAGGAGAGCTCGGGCAGCGACGTGTGGATAAAGGTGACGTCATCAAACCCCGCCGGCACGGTGCACTGCACGTCGTGTTCCAGCGAGAAGCGTATGTGGTCGTCTTTTCTCTCAGGTATCGTCATGGTATCTACAGCTCCAGGTTCCAGATGCGGTCGCCCACGTAATGCAGGTTCTTGACGACCTTGCCTTCCTCCCGGGCCAGGAGCTCCGGCCCGTCGTAGAGGGAGATGCCGATGGCCAGGGGTTTTCCGTGGGTCACGTCCCCCACGACGACGAACCCGCCCTCCCGTATGGAGGGGTCGGCGTCGGTGATGCCGGGTCGCATGATGTCTGCGCCGTTTGTCACAAATCTGATGGCGCCCATGTCGACGATGACGCGGTGGGGAAGCGTACGAACGTCGGTGTCAAGAAACATCTTGAGCGACGGTATGACGTTGTCGTCCTTGATAAGGTAGGACGGCTGCCCATCAAGAAGGATGACACTCACATCCTTGTCCGTCTCACATATCTCAAATCGGCCCCTGGCAGCCGGGAGGCCGCCGGCGCCGTAGGAATCTTCAAGCTGCCTGACGAGCTTTCTCACCTCTGATTTCGACATGTCATGGCGCTTCTTAATCTCCATTCGGCATCACCGGTATAGATGAAACTAGCAGTGCAAGAATTATAAATACTTGCCTTGCAGCGCTGAAAAAGGGATGAGCGGACAAACCGCTCACAGGCCCGCAAGATTGCGGAGCTCCTCTGCCCTGTTCGTGGCCTCCCACGTGAAGTCGGGGTCGGGTCGGCCGAAGTGGCCGTAAGCCGCCGTCTTCGTGTAGATGGGGCGCTTGAGGTCGAGATAGTCGATGATAGCACGTGGCCGCATATCGAACGTTTCACGCGTGATGGCAACGAGACGCTCCACCGGGATGACGTTCGTGCCCTTGCAGTCGATGTAGACCGAGACGGGTTCGGAGACACCAATGGCATAGGCAAGCTGCACCTCACAGCACGTGGCAAGCTCTGCCGCCACGATGTTCTTCGCGATGTGGCGGGCCATGTAGGACGCCGAGCGGTCGACCTTTGAGGGGTCCTTTCCTGAGAAACAACCGCCGCCATGGCTCCCCACGCCACCGTATGTGTCGACGATGATCTTCCTGCCGGTGACGCCGCAGTCGGCCATGGGGCCGCCGATGGCGAATCGTCCCGTGGCATTGATGTGGAACTTCGTGTCGCGAAGCAGGTCCAGGGGGACAACGGGCATGATGACCTCGCGGATGATGTCCTCGCGGAGCGTCGCCATGTCGACCTTGGGGTCGTGCTGCGCGGCGATGACGATGGTGGATACCCGGTCCGGGCGTCCGTTCTTATAGTCAACGCTCACCTGGGTCTTGCCATCGGGGCGCAAATACGGAAGGATGAGCTCCTTACGGCACTCGGCAAGCCGGGCCGCAAGCTCGTGTGAGAGGGAGATGGGAAGCGGCATGAGGCATGCCGTCTCGTCGCAGGCGTATCCGAACATGATGCCCTGGTCGCCGGCCCCCTGCTCGTGGTCGGCGGTCTGGTCGACGCCCATGGCAATATCGGGGGACTGCTCGTCGATGGAGGTGACCACGGCGCAGGTCTGGAAGTCAAAGCCCATGCGCGCATCGGTGTACCCGATGTTGCGTATGGTGTTGCGCACAATGCGGGGGATGTCCACATAGGCACCGGTCGTAATCTCACCGGCGACAAACGCCATGCCGGTCGTCACCAGCGTCTCGCAGGCCACCCTCGAGTTCGGGTCCTTTTCCAAGAGCGCGTCAAGAATGCTGTCCGATATTTGGTCGGCCACCTTGTCGGGATGGCCCTCACAGACAGATTCAGAGGTGAAAATGTAATCTGACATACTGACAACCTCATTTCGTAATTTATATACCTTATGGTGTGGGTTATTTTTCCGTTTTTCCCTCTTGAAGCCATGTTCCGGCCTCGATACGCTTGATTCCATCGAGATACAGCGTTGGCGAGAGGAGGATGCCGTCGAGGTGGGAATTGGATACTACCGTCCCCCCGAACGTCGAGTTGTCGCCAAGGGCGATGTGCACGGTGCCCTTCACCTTCTCGTCCTCCAGCGTGTCGCCCGAGAGCAGAGCGTGTGGATTCGTGCCGATGCCAAGCTCGGCGATGTTGCGGGCGTCGTCACCGAAGCGGGAGAGCGCCTTTTCCAGGGCGCGCGCCTCGCTGCCGCCCGTGATGTCCTTCGCGTACCCGTCCCTAATCTCGATGGTGATGGGGGAGGAAAGGACGCCGATGTCCCCCGCCATGGAGCCGTCGACCACCAGTGTGCCCTGCGCCGTGCCCTCCACCGGGGCAATGTATGCCTCCCCAGCGGGAATGTTGCCAAAGATGCCTGGACGCGTGTAGATGCCGTTGTCCG